>JBAVZX010000335.1:0-3879 GCA_049589015.1 Phormidium sp.
AAGTAGACCACACAGATAGAATTGATCCTGAAAGACCTTCAGGGACGGTGTTAGTTGGTTCTAAAGCTGGTGGTGGCAGACCTCATATTCATCCATATCTTCCTCGGCATATTACTGTTAGAGAGGCAGCACGTCTTCAGTCATTTCCAGATTGGTACAGATTTTTAGGAACATCAACAGCACAGTACAGACAAGTTGGTAACGCTGTACCTCCATTGCTTGCGCTTGCAGTAGGAAAATCTATTAAAACTACTTTGAAAAGCCTGAAGAAAAAGGAGTTGGTGTTTTGACGCTCCCTTACCCAGGATATTCTTGGTCTTTCAATCATCACATGGGAAGGGTGAACTCAAGAGAAGTGTTTGCTCTTCTTGAGTTGGCGTATCGATTCAGGCAATATCCCAACTATCGATCATTGATCAATCAGGCTTTAGTTGCTGAGGGGATTTTTACCCCAAATGTCAGATCAGATTCTGGTCAAGTAGATGCTTGGCGTGATTATCAACAAATCCTCCCTGATTTAGGTCTAATTTACTCGACAAGATACATTAAACAGCCGCAATTAACGCCAATCGGATTGATGTATATTGATGGTACGATTGGCTACTCTGAACTTTTCTCTACTCAAGTTCTTGCTTACCAATACCCTAATGGGCATAAAACAGATATATCTCCTGCGGTAAGAGGGGAGTTATCGCAAGCAGGAATCAGCATTCCAACCAATCGGATGGAACTAGATGTCAATTCAGGAATTCTTATAAAGCCAGGAGTGTTGATTCTACAAGTCTTAGTTGAACTGTACCAGCAAGGTTATTCTCCAACTTTAGATAGCCGTGAGTGTCTCCTAGCACTAGTACCCACACTACGTAATAGTGACTGGCAGGAGGCTTATACGAGATTATTGCAACTCAGACAGACGAGTGAAAAATCTGATGTAGATAAGCGAAGACTGCGAGATGTTCAAGAGTGGTTTCAATTTTTGGGACAAAGTGACTTTGTACTTAAAGAGGGCAATAGAATTTCTTTGTCATCTACAGCTTTGGCAGAAATTGAGCAACTGCAAACTATTTTGGACTTTCATGCTGATCCAGCAACTTTTTGGATACCACAAAGTTCTGTTGAGCGTGAGAATGCTTTAGCGTGGTACAGTTTCTTTGGCAGCCCAAGCGTTGAATCTCAGTGGATAGCACCAGATGAGTTACGTAGCCAAGAATACCTCTCTGAGAACTACCCTGATCACGAATTGCTTGATGAAATTGATAGCCCTCGTGTGGTTGTTGAGATGCCAGAAATTAATCTCAGACCTTTTTCACCAAGTATTCCTGAAGTTGTTGATGTAAATGTTGAAGTTGATATTGACAGAATAGTTCAGGGTAGGATGCGTCTGCGCGATAAAACACGCCAACACCAAGAAATCGTTGCGCGGCTCGCAACAAGGTTGACAGAACTCTCATACAATGTGGCGGATGATCCAAACTCAGTTGATTTACTTGCTGAGAAGAACGGCTTTGAAACTATTTTTGAAATTAAGACAATTAATCGTCGGAACTTCCAACCACGTATTCGTTTAGGTGTAGGACAACTATTAGAATATCGATACAGACGGCAGCTTCAAACTCAGGTAAGACCAAATTCTATTTTGGTTCTCAGTAATACTCTTCAGCTTCCAGCATGGGCTCGCAATTATTTCTCTTATGAGGTAAATATCGGACTCCTATGCTCTAGAGCAGATTCATTTTTGGCGTTAACTGGTGGAGTAGTTGAGCTTGAGATTCAAAACGTGAGTTGAAGGCATAAATATTTTGTCCTCAACTCTATTCATACTAGATCTGCAAATCCTGTGTCGCTTGCCATAGTCTTTCAGGTGTTATTGGTAATTGTTTGAGTCTAATTCCAGTAGCATTTGCAACAGCATTGACGATCGCAGGAGCAACACAATTAATCACTACTTCCCCTACTCCTTTCGCTCCAAAAGGCCCGTAAGGATCGGATTTTTCAATCAAAAATACTTCTATTGGTGGCACATCTTTGGCAAGGGGTAAGCGATAGCTGCGAAGGTTGGGATTGATGATTTTTCCTTGTTCGTTGAACTGCAATTCTTCTGTCAAAGCATACCCTAATCCCATCACTATTCCGCCAATTATTTGACCTTCACAAATGCGCGGATTAATCGCTTTCCCAATATCAACTGCTTGCACGCACCGCAATATTTTAATTTTTCCCGTTTCCGTATCTACTTCTACTTCCACTCCTTGAACTGCGAAAGTTAAAGTAGAACGTTCTGCTGCATATTCTGATTCTGCTACTAATGGTTGATTGCTGATTTTAGCTAGATCTACCAAATCAATTTCTTTGCTAATCGGGGAATTTTTTGATTTAACTAAAATGCCGTTTAATTCCAACTTTTCGGGAATAATTTGCCAAATCTCGCTAACATTGTTTAATAACAATTTTCGTAACTTTTGGGCACCTAAAATTACCGCTTGACCTGAAATATAGGTAGTGGCGGAAGCATAAGAACCTGCATCATAAGGTGTTTCTTTAGTGTCGCTAGCAATAATATCAATGCGATCAAAAGTTGTATTTAAAACTTCAGCGGCGATTTGTCTTAATGTAGTTTCTGCGCCTGTACCAACATCTACTGCACCAGTTCTTAATTCATAACGACCATTTTCTTTAAGTGCCATTTTAACTTTAGCTGTATGGATTTTGGCTAATCCACTTCCTTGCATGGCGACGGCAAAACCTACTCCTTGGCGCAAATGTCCGTTAATTTTTGGCGGTGTTCCTGGTTGATATTCTAATACTTCAGCGACTTTGGTTAATGCTTCGTCTAATCCACAACTACCGACTATTTTGAAATGTCTTTCTACTCCTAATAGCAGCGAATCTTCGGTGTTAATTAAATTTTCTCGCCGGAATTCTAAGGGATCTAATTTCAATTGTTCGGCTATTTCATCTAATAAACATTCCATTGCAAAAAAGCCTTGGGTTGCTCCATATCCGCGAAATGCTCCGGCTGGCATTGTGTTAGTATAAACTGAGCGACCGTGAAATTTTTGGTTAGGACAACGATACAATCCTAGTGGCATTGTTCCGGTGAGAAAAACTACTTGTGTGCCATGATTTCCGTAAGCGCCTGTGTTGGCGATCGCACTCATTTCCACAGCAGTTAAACTACCATCTTTCTTCACCCCAATTTTCAGGTGAACTTTCATTGCATGGCGGCTATTTGTAGCAGTAAATTCCTCATTGCGGGTAAACACCCATTGCACAGGACGACCTGTTTTTAATGTTGCTAAAACACAGAGATCTTCAGTTAAAATTTCTTGTTTGTTCCCAAAACCTCCGCCAATATTGGCTTTATAAACTCTGACTTTCTCTTTAGGTAAATTGAAGAGTTGGGCGAGAAGTCGTTGACAGTGAAAGGGAACTTGAGTGCTAGATCTAACTACTAATGTGCCATCTTCTTCTAACCAACTAGTGCTAATATGAGGTTCTAAATGTAAATGTTGCACTGCTGGTAATTCGTAGGTATTTTCTAATATTAAATCAGCTTCAGAAAATCCCTTTGCTAAATCACCTTTTTCAATCAAAACTTCTCCAGAAATGTTATGTTTTGCATCATGAATTTGATAGGATTCCGGTTCATCATGAATAATTGGAATCGGAGATTGTGTTAACAATCCCGTAGGAAATCCCGTAGGACAGGCATCCTGCCTGTCATCCTTAAACCCCATTTCTTTCACCTTTTCACCCATTGCTAACACTGGGTCAATTACATGAGGTAAAATTTCATAATCTACTGTGATTAATTGACAAGCTTTTTCGGCAATTTCGGGGGTTTCTGCGACTACTGCTGCAATGCGATCGCCCACAAAT
>JBAVZX010000336.1:0-2313 GCA_049589015.1 Phormidium sp.
CTGCTTGCCATTGGTGGAAAGGCAGAAAATATTTTTTTGGCAGTTCTAAATTGTAGATTCGGCAGTAATCTAAAGAGCTAAGAGATTGTAAAGGACTAAAGTCTGTGATTTGATTGTTGTTGAGATATAGTTTCATCAAATGGGTGAGTGTTGAAAGTGGATTTAGGTCTGTGATTTGATTGTTGTAGAGATACAGTTCCGTCAGATGGGTGAGTGTTGAAAGTGGACTTACGTCTGTGATTTGATTGTTGTAGAGAGACAGTTGCGTCAGATTGGTGAGTGTTGAAAGTGGACTTACGTCTGTGATTTGATTGTCGTTGAGAGACAGTTGCGTCAGATTGGTGAGTCTTGAAAGTGGACTTACGTCTGTGATTCCAATTCTATCGAGATTCAGTTTGGTGAGATTGGTGAGAGTTGAAATGCGATCGTACCCAATTTGTTGAATTAAGAATCGGCGAAGTTCAGCATTATTTTCTTGTAAAATCCATTCTGCTTGCCATTGGTGCAGAGGCAGAAAATATTTTTTCGGCAGCCATACATTGTGGATTTGGCAGGAATCTAAAGAGCTAAGAGATTGTAAAGGACTCAAGTCTGTGATTTGATTGTTGTTGAGATACAGTTTCATCAAATGGGTGAGTGTTGACAGTGGATTTAGGTCTGTGATTTTATTGTTGTGGAGATACAGTTCCGTCAAATGGGTGAGTGTTGAAAGTGGACTTAGGTCTGTGATTTTATTGCCTTCGAGATTCAGTGTGGTCAGATTGGTGAGTTTTGAAAGTGGACTTAAGTCTGTGATTTGATTGCCGTCGAGACGCAGTGTGGTCAGATTGGTGAGTGTTGAAAGTGGACTTAGGTCTGTGATTTGATTGCCCCTGAAATGCAGTCCGGTAAGATTGGTGAGTGTTGAAAGTGGACTTAGGTCTGTGATTTGATTGTTGTTGAGAGATAGTTGCGTCAGATTGGTGAGTGTTGAAAGTGGACTCAAGTCTGTGATTCCAATTCTATCGAGATTCAGTTTGGTGAGATTGGTGAGAGTTGAAATGCGATCGTACCCAATTTGTTGAATTAAGACTCGGCGAATTCCTGCATTGTTTTCTGATAAAATCCATTCTGCTTGCCATTGGTGCAGAGGCAAAAAATATTTTTTCGGCAGCCATACATTGTAGATTCGGCAGGAATCTAAAGAGCTAAGAGATTGTAAAGGACTCAAGTCTGTGATTTGATTGTTGTTGAGATTCAGGTAGGTCAGATGGGTGAGTGTTGAAAGTGGACTCAGGTCTGTGATTTTATTGTTGCTGAGCTCCAGTTGCGTCAGATTGGTGAGTGTTGAAAGTGGATTTAAATCTGTAATTTGATTGTTGTTGAGATTCAGTTTTGTTCGATTCATCAGAATTAATTCTGCTTCATGGCAATCAGTTGTACCAGCTTCTCTGAGCAATACCTCAACTGTATGTTTCGCATCTGGAGAAAGGCGATCTTTGTGCCTACACCAATCAGCAAAGCTTTGAAAAGTTTCTGTTAAATTTGATTGTACTTCGGACATGGCATTAAATTTTTCTCAATTGATTATTTCTCAGTTTTCCACAACCCAATTTTCACCTGATGTAATTGGTTCTCCAGGGAAAAAACTAGCATCCAAAACTTGCTCAATACTGTAAGAACATTCAGCAGGAAAATCTTTATCAGTCAGGGATGTTTCGCGTGCAGCTAAGTCAATTCCATCTTCATAAGCTATTTGCACTGCTTCAGGAAGATAAGGTTGCAAACTGGGATTTTCATTTAACAATTGCCGAATTCGACGACGTTGTTCTCTCAAGGTAAAAAACCAACTTTTCGATCTTTTGTGAGGCTGAAATTCCCATTTTAACAAATGACCGATGAGAACACCTAAACGATTTCTTAATTCCTGCCTTACTTGTTTTCCCAAAGATTCTATTTCCTCAACTAAATTGACAATATCTAAACTTTGCCATACTCCTTGTTGCAGGAGTTTTGCTTGTTCCTGGGTCCAAGCATAAAAATCTGTTTCGTAGAGGTTGGAAGTTTGGGGGGAGGATGCGATCGCATTTATATCCATAATTAAAACTTGAGTAACAACAACTATTTTAGTTTTCTTTAACTAGATATTTGAATTTTTTAAGCCAACAATTCATCAACCGCCACACTAAAACCTGGTAACATAATTTCTGTACTAACAGTATCACCTAAATTAAACAACTTTTGCTGCTGTTTAGTAACCACTAAAACCCATTGACTTTCAGGAAAAACCAGCCATATTTCCTGACAACCAGAATCTAAATACTCTTTAACTTT
>JBAVZX010000337.1:0-3565 GCA_049589015.1 Phormidium sp.
CCTCGAAATTAGTTCCATAATAATTTTCATAACCACCCCAAGCATTATTAACTAATAAATCCAGGTGTCCTTGTTCGGTTTTAACTTTAGTAAATAACGCCTCTACTTCTGCATCTATTGTATGGTCACAACGCACAGGAATCCCCACACCACCGCGAAGAGTTACCGACTCTGCTGTTTCGTCAATAGTTCCTGGTAAATTATCAGTTGTGGCTTGGTTTTTGGTACTGCGTCCGGTAATATAAACTGTTGCTCCCGCTGCTCCGAGTGCTAAAGCGATACCACGACCTCCACCGCGACTAGCTCCCGTGACTACAGCGACTTTGCCTTTTAATGTTGACATAGTTTGCGATCGCTTTTTTACCCACCCTATTCTATTCTCATCTGAAAATTTCCCCAAATCCGATTAATCAATTAACTTTTCTGGCAAACTTAGATCTGGTTAACCTAATTCCTGGTTGGTAAAGCCATAAAACTGTTGATTATTTGGGGGTAAAAAGAAAACTTTGGGTATAGAACTACGCAGTTACGTATATTTAGATCGATTACAACCTCAGCACGCCGCTTACATCGGAACAGTGTCGCTGGGATTTTTACCATTACCAGGAGACGCATCACTGTGGATTGAAATTTCACCTGGAATTGAAATTAATCGTATTACTGATGTTGCCTTAAAATCCGCTTCAGTACGTCCAGGAGTACAAGTAGTAGAACGGCTTTATGGACTTTTAGAAATTCATTCTACCAAACAAGGGGAAACCTTAGCAGCGGGAAGAGCAATTTTGGAAACTTTAGGAGTAAGGCGAGAAGAATGTCTGAAACCGCGAGTAGTTTCCAGCCAAATTATCCGCAATATTGACGCGCACCAAACCCAATTAATTAACCGCACTCGACGGGGACAATTACTATTAGCAGGACAAACCCTTTATGTGTTAGAAGTTGAGCCTGCCGCTTATGCAGCATTAGCAGCAAATGAAGCCGAAAAATCCGCCTTAATTAATATTCTTGAAATTAATGCAGTCGGCAGTTTTGGACGCTTATATTTAGGTGGAGCAGAACAGGACATTTTAGCCGCTGCTGACGGAGCATTAACAGCAATTTCTAATGTTATGGGTCGAGAAAATCCCAGTGTGCGGAAAGAATAAAGGAGACTTTAAGCATGGCAAATATAGAACATCTCAATTTAATTAAAACCAACAAACTTAAATGGATAGAGTGGCGAAAAAACAACCCCCTAATAGAACCAGATCTCAGCGATGCTTGGCTCTCTGGATTCAACTTATTAGATGCTGATTTACAAGGAGTTAATCTGAATAAAGCAGACCTCAGTAATAGTTTACTACCAGCAGTTAACCTCAGTAACGCTAATTTGAGCAGTGCTAATCTTCACTCAGCTTTATTAGTTAAAGCAAATTTAAGTAATGCAAATCTCAGTTTAGCAAACCTTATTGCAGCCAACCTGAAAGAAGCAGATTTAATTGATGCTAATTTAATTGGTGCTAACTTGAGCAAAGCTAATTTAAAAAATGCTAATTTAAGTAATGCTAACTTAATTGGCGCTGATTTAAGCGAAGCAAATTTAAAAACAGCAGATTTAAGTGATGCCAAACTGACGAGAGCTAATCTGAGAAATGCCAATTTAAGAACTGCTAATTTAATTAGTGCAGACTTCACTAAAGCTAATCTTTATCAAGCAGAATTAATTGATGCTTACCTCTACAAAGCTGATTTTCAAGAGGCAAACTTAAGCCAAGCACACTTAATTGGTGCTTACCTTTTTCGCGGAAACATGAGTTTTTGTGAACTCAGTAATGTTGATTTAAGATGGACTAATTTAAGCAAAGTTAACCTAACTGGAGCTAATTTGCGCGGCGCAAATTTAAGAGGCGCTAACCTTCATAAAGCAATTCTCACAGGTACTAATCTCCAAGGTGCAATTATGCCAGATGGTTCTATTCATCAATAAACATCTCCAAAAAAGGTTTCTCGTTTTCTCGTTCCCAGGTTCAACCTGGGAACGAAGTTTGGGAGGTTTTACCTCCAATCCTGCAATATCTCAGCCTAGCAAAAGATGAGCAATAAAATTCAACTCATCTGCGTTCATCTGCGGTTAAAAATCAAAAAAGATATTTGGCTAAAAGTCTAATTTTTTTGGACAATTAGATGGGTTGGTTTGTAAGTGCGGATAAAATTAGTGACAATTTCTCGCTCTTTAATTGTGGGTGTTCCTAAACAACCTGCGGTTCCAGTTTGAGAATTGTTTTTGAATGCTGAAGGGTCATAATGAACTCCAAAACCACCTCTTTTGGTAGGAAAAGTAGGAGTAACTGGTGACCAAACTCCGCCAAATTCTCCAGATCTAGCTTCTACGATTCCGGGGCGATCGAACGTATAAATACCAAAAGGTATGGGAGTTTGAGAACCGGGAATTGCCGAAGGAGTTTGTTTTTCAATTCTCCCAGAAACAGTTCTTACTCTGTTAATAATTTTACCTGTTTCAGTAATTAATTCAGTGCGGTAAACTTTTAAACCTCCGGCAATTATTTCATCAGTTTGTATAGCAACAATTTTCGCTCCTTTAATTGAATTAAAGCTTTGATTGCTATCACTATCATCTTGGGAAATTTGTAAAATAAATTCGGCAGATACCCAGCGATTAGTACCAATAGCTACCCAATTTCTTCCCCCACCTGCTACAGGTTCGCCAGTAACTTCTACCTCTGTTCCATTGCTCAGACTGTCAATAATTTCTCCGTTGGGAGTAGAGCGAACGTTTAACGGATCTCCTTTGGTTCGGACAACAGCATTATAGGTCATGGAGAATTACCCTGGAATTATAAAAAAGGCAATTTTTCTGATTTTTGCAGATTTTCTTAATTTTTAACCGCAGATCAACGCCGATCAATGCCGATGAAAATACAAATATATTTTAACACTGCCAGATCTCTAATAATTAATGAAATGTTGCTCAATTTTAGGTAAACTTTGAAGTACAACTAGTTTTGATCAGTTCCTATGAGCAAAAAATCTCCCCGTTTTTACACATTGATCTCAATTGCAGCCGCTTTAATCACCATTGCTTTGAAAACT
Source organism: Phormidium sp. (assembly GCA_049589015.1). Classification (GTDB taxonomy): domain Bacteria; phylum Cyanobacteriota; class Cyanobacteriia; order Cyanobacteriales; family Aerosakkonemataceae; genus Floridanema. Next base: position 3,091 of record JBAVZX010000337.1, read on the forward strand.
GGGGCATATTTCCTGACAGGTTCAGTGGGATTATTATCTGATGCAGCAGAATCATGTGTTAATTTGGTGGCGGCTTTAGTGGCATTTTGGGCAGTAACTTATGCTGCCAAACCACCTGATGAAAAACACGCTTATGGACATTTTAAAGCAGAATATTTTTCCAGCGGTGCGGAAGGTGCGTTAATTTTAGTTGCTGCTGTTAGCATAGCTATCGCCGCCTGGAATCGTCTTTTGCATCCTCAAGAATTAGAACAAATAGGCTTAGGATTAGTACTCTCATTAATAGCATCTGTGATTAATGGAATAGTTGCTTTAGTGTTGTTACGTGCCGGAAAACGTCTGCGTTCAATTACTCTCAAAGCAGATGCTCATCACTTATTAACTGATGTTTGGACTTCGGTAGGTGTAATAATAGCTTTAATTGCTGTACCATTAACAGGTTGGTTAATCCTTGATCCGCTAATTGCTTTGTTGG
>JBAVZX010000338.1:0-4132 GCA_049589015.1 Phormidium sp.
GGATAGAACCATCGGGGCAAATAATGCGATATTGGAGCTCGAATGACTCTCTATTGTTGATTAATTCATAAAATAGAGATTCGCTCATTTGGCGATCGTCTGGATGAATTGCCTCTAACCAATCTAAAGAGTTTTGGTAAAGTTGTTCACGACTCCTTTGCCAAATAGTTTCATAGGCATTACTTACATAAATAACTTGCTGCGTTTGACGATCTTTCATCCAAAATACTGCTTCGATATTTTCTGCTAATTGACGGAATTTTTCTTCACTTTCGCGCAAAGCTGCTTCGGCTTGTTTGCGATGGCTAATATCTTGAATCAGCCAGCGAATACCAGTGACTTCCTTGTGCTGATCGCTAATAGTAGAAACAGTGATCGCAGCCGGGAAGAGATTGCCGTGACGAGGTTGGATAGCTAACTCATAGCTTTGGCGACCGAACAATTGCTTTAACTGGTTTAAATTTGTGTAAAGAATAGAACTATCCGGCTTAGAGATGTACATGAATAGGGATTTGCCAACTAACACCAATGGACTAACCCAAAAAAGGTTGCCTGCGGCTTGATTCGCCTCTTGAATTACCCCATTTGTGTCTGTCACCAAATAACCATCTGGGGCAAAGTTAAATAAATCTTCATATCGCTTTTGTTGCAAGAGTGCAGCTAAGAGGGCAATCTCTAGTTGATGATTGGATTCCCTGAGTTCTTCTTCAACAACTTGCAGTTCTTCTAGAGTTGTCTCCAATTCGTAATTGAGTGTCTCCAATTCAGAGGTGCGCTTTACTAGTTCTGTATGAGCTTGTTGCAGGGCATTTTCTGCCTGTTTGCGATCGCTCACATCCTGCGCCAAAGAAAGAATAGACACCAATTTCCCCGATTCATCTAGCAAAGCTGAGTTGTACCATTCACAGTCAATTACACTACCATCTTTGCGGTAGTTGCGATTATTACACAGCGTTTTATTGCCTTTTAACAACTTGTTCTGGCCTGATTTGACTATTTCTATATCGCCTGCAAAAATAAATTCCCAATCGTACATTTTCTTACCTAAGAGTTCTGCGGCACTCCAGCCAAACATCCGTTCTGCTGGTTTTGACCACCGCTGAACCCGAAATTCGGAATCCCAGATGATAGTTGCCAGAGGGGTATTTTCGATGTGAAAGGTTAATTGGTGATGAGCGAGTTTGAGAGCTTCTTCAATGCGTTTGCGTTCTGTGATATCTAGGACGATCGCACCTACAGCGATTACTTGTCCACTGTCGCCAAAAATCGGAAAATTGGAAACGAGCCAGTAATGGAGTAATTCGGGCTCATGGGGAGTAGTTCCAGTTATTTCTAACCTGCGAATTGCTTTTCCTGTATCAATTACATTTTGGAGTATTGGCATTATTTCTGCCGCAAGATCTGGGATTATTTCTGCCGAATTTCTTCCCAAATGTGCTTCAATTGGACAACAATTGATCGAAGCTAATGCTTGATTAATTTTGATGTAGTTGAGTTCTCGATCGTGAATGGCTAGCCCAATATTGGCGGATGAGGCGGCATTGAAAAAGCTATCTAACAATTTTTCTCTTTCCAGCAGTTCCCGTTGTAATTTTGATCTGAGGATCAGTTCTTCTTGGAGGCGATCGTTTGTTTCTTGCAATTGAGCCGTCCGTTCTGCTACCCCTGCTTCTAGTTCGGCATTAATTTGCTCTAAAGCAATTTGTGCTTGTTTGCGTTCTGTAATATCTATGGAAGCGCCTATCCACTCGGTAATTTCGCCATTGGCATCGAAAATTGGCACACCCCGAGCGATAAAATGCCGATAAGTACCATCTCTGAGCCGAATCCGATACTCGATTTCGTAAATTGTACCGTTGGTGCAGGATTCCATCCACTTTTGGGCGGAGTGATGGCGATCGTCAGGATGAATATAACTCAGCCATCCCGATTCCAAAAACTCCGCTGCGGGATGTCCAGTGACTTCTGTCCAAAATTCCGGGGTACAAATTGATCGACCTTCTGGATCATTATGCCAAACAATTTGAGCCGAAGCATAAACTAAGCAGCGATATCGAAGTTCACTTTTTCGTAAGGATGCTTCAATCTGTTTTCTTTCCTCTAGTTCAGCTTGTAACTTTGCAAATAATTCAGATTGCTGAATGGCAATGCTCACTTGTGCTGCTAGCTGTTGCATTAAATCAATCTCGGAAGTTTGCCATTGCCGAGGAGATTGGCAGTGATGAGCGATCAATAATCCCCATAATTGATCTTCTTTGATAATGGGAACTACCAAATTTGCTCTGACTTGAAAATTTGCTAATAGTTGCAGGTGACAGAGTTCGATTTCAGCTTGATAAATGTCGGAATTGACAGTAATTAAACCTTGTTTATAGAGTTCAACATAGTTTTCACCAAAGCAAGGATCATAAATTTCGGTTGATAAAATAGCTGTCCATTCTGTGCCAACGGATTCTATCAGGACAGTTCCCCGCCATTCAGGGGAAAATTGGAAGACAATTACGCGATCGGTTTTCAGTAAGCGTCGAATTTCATCTACACTTATTTGGAGGGTTTCTGTTAAATTGAGCGATGTGCGGATGCGTCGGTTGATTTCCATCACCAAACATTGTTGCTCAAATTGTTTTTCTAGTAAGCTTTGTGTCTGTTTGCGATCGTCAATTGCCGTAACTATTCCCGTCATCAACATCGGCTGTCCGGCTTCATTATAAAAAGCGTGTCCCTTTCCCTCTATCCAATGAATGCTGCCATCTGGCCAAACTATCCGAAATTCTTGATGATAAACGCGGTGATTTGCAATTGCCTGTTGTAATGCTTGGTTGACTGCTTCCTTGTCGTCTGGATGCAAGTAAGCTGCAAAAGTTTCATATTTACCATCAAAAGTTCCGGGAAGTAAACCAAATAATGAATCATGCTCGGGCGAGCATCTAATTTTTCCTGTGACTAAATTCCACTTCCAAATTCCTATTTCTGCGGCCCCAGTTGCCATTGTTAATGATTCAATACTTTCCTGCACCAATTTATCGGTAAGTCCCTGGATCTGGCGTTGGCTTGGAATATTGCTGCTGATTATGTTGATCAGTAAAGTAACCAGGAAGAAAATACCTAACTGCAATAAATCCTCTTGTTTAGCGATTCCAACTTGTTTCAGGGGAGGAATGAAGAAATAATCAACCGCCAATGTTGAGAGGACAACTGCCACGAGTCCAGATCGAAAGCCGCCATACCAGGTACTTAAAATGATGGCAATGTAAAAAAATGCACCGATATTTGTGAATAGAAATGGTTGCAGCTTAAGTGTCAGTAGCAGCGAGATCCCAGTGGAGATAATTGCTACAATATGAGGTAACAAGTTTTGATACATTTTCCCCATCACCCCTATTTTTCCTTGCTATTATTGTTACCTATTTTTTAACAAAAATCGATTACGTTCAATCCGGCTTAGTACTCTAGTGACAAGTTCTGGGCCTAATACTGGTTTGGTAATAAAATCATCTGCTCCAGCCGCAAAAGCTTGCTGAAGGGATTCGGCATCAGTATGGGCGGTAACAACTAAAATTGGCAAATCACCCCATTGAGAGTCCTGTCGGATCACTTGGCACAAGTCTAACCCACTTACTAAAGGCATTTCCAGATCCAAAACTACTAAATTTGGTGAACAGGCTATTAAAACTTCCCAAAAATTTTCTGGTTCAGTTAGGGTAACTACTTCTAAACCCCAAGGTGTCAGCAATGCTTTTAAGGTAGTTAAAATTGCTGGATCATCATCGACAATTAATACTTTGGCTTCTGTGGCTGTGGCTTGAAAAACACGGGAAATTGCCCGAAAAATTTGCTCTGTGGTGGCGGGTTTGTGTAAAAATTGCCTTGCGCCTAACCGTGAAACTGCTAGGCGATCGCTTAAACTATCTCGTTCAGTAAACACAATTATGGGAATTTCCGGTGATGTTTTAGCCAATTCTCGTAATAATGTTAACCCATCTTCTTCAGTATCGGAAAAACTCAAGTCCAGCAATACTAAGTCAGGGGGTGTTAAGGTAATTTGCGATCGCGCAGTTTCCCAATTTCGGGCAATTTTGATTTCAACTCCCCAAGCATCGGCTTCTGCTAGTAGCCGTTCCATGAGTATGAC
>JBAVZX010000339.1:0-9277 GCA_049589015.1 Phormidium sp.
CAATAGTGCTGAGGATTTGCCAAAATGGTTAAAACTAATAATTCTAAAACGTCAACCCAAAACAGTTCTAAACAACAACCAACAAATCAGTTTGAAGTAGATCCAGAATTACTCAATTCTTCATACAATCAAACCAGACGACCTTCCTTACCCTACGGCATCATTATTAACGACAACCCAGCAGGTATTTTAATACCATCCGAGCAAATGATTAAAGCCGAATGGAAGTTAATGCCGACTGAAGAAGAGTTAACTACAGTTGAATTAACTGAAGCTGTAACCGGACTATTTCTAAGTAGTGCGCGGATGTTAGTGTTAGCTTTTGTGCCAGAATACATTCGCTATAAAGATATAGAAGAAAACGGGGATTTAGCTGGAACATTCATTGGATTGTATGATCAATATCGTGATGTTCTAGATAAAAAGACGCAGGAAGTATGTTCGGAACACGCTCTAATTTTCCTCAATTCCAAAAACCAACCGTTGCATAAAGTACCGATTGTGGTACGATTCAAGAACGTAGCACTTTGGAGTTTTAAGAGTGCCCGTGAAGAATTTTATCGTCATTTAGAAAAGGTATTTGCTGATTACTTTGAGGTAGATTATAGCGGTAAAAATGATAAGTGGCGTTCTTTAGGAGTGCTGAACATCAAGTTTCAAGCTATCAAAGAAGGAAAAGGAAAGAATCGCTCAGATTGTTGCAAAACGGCTAGTGTTAGCAAGCCAACTTTGGAGAATTTACCTAAATTATACTTAGGAACTCCGCAACATAAGAAAACATTCTGGGGACTGCATCAAGATATTGCTGGCTTTATTGAAGCTGGGGAATCGCAATTACCAGCCTTAGCCAAAAGTGGAGAACCAGAAGTTAAGGTATTACCTACTGTTGATAGCCGGGGAAGTAAAAGTAAAGCGAAACCACCTCGTCGAATTAAACAAGTTGAAGAACCTGATGCTGAACTAGATGAGTTGGATGATTTTGAAACTGTTCCAGTTGATGCTGAAGTTGATTTAGAAGATTAAATCTTGGGGAGTAGGAAACAAATTTTTTCTTTATCCTACCCCCATTTCCTGGTTTCAATCAATTGATAATTCGAGCGATTGTAGCAAAATTTCAGTTGAGATTGACTGTTCCTAGATGATTGATTAACTATTAAACAAGGCATCTGGTTGTTTGTTGATTCAGCTTCTGCTTGGAACAAAGGAATGTTAGGTGGTAAGTTGGGATTGAGATAAGCTGTAAATACCTCTTTTGACACCTGACTTTGAGCAAAGGGAATGAAGTATCCTACATAAAGACAGCCGATTTGACCGCAGATGTTAGGTTGATGGAAATCGTAAATGTTCAATACACCTTCTCTACCCTTTACTTGCCACACTTTCATTTTGTCAATTGCACTTTGAAGTTCTATTAAATTGCTGTGAGATTGAACAATTTGAACTAAACTTTCTCTGGTTATCAATTTAGTAGCAGGCTGCCAAGAAGATAAAATCGTTTTGGCTGAACTATTAGAAGTACAGGCGGTAGTTCCTAACAGCAATGTGATGATACTAAAAAGTATTAAACCAATCCGAAACCAATAGGCACTACGATTTAACCAAACAGGCGGATTTCTAGATGAAGCGGAAACTGTAGAAGAATTATTTGGCATTTTTTTTCTCGCTAATGAACGAATGCGATAGCAAAGCTTAAAGCAACCAATAACCAAAAGAAACGCACTTGACGTGGGTGAAAAAACTGTATGAAGTAGCCGATTAAACCTAGTAAACCAATGATTGATACAATCTTTAAGCCAGTGGTACTCCATGCAATAGCAGAACCAAGAAAATTGCTATTCTGAGAATTAGACAAGCAATTATCCTTGTTGTTGTAGTTATAAAGCTGTAACACCTTTTCTCCGTAGGATTTGAGTGAGTAACCACCATAGATATCGGAGTAGTTGGCATCTACTTTGCTATTTTCTCCGCCAAAGTATTTTTGAGCTATGCGTTCGATAAGACGGTTGCCTTCAAATAACTGTCCGGTGGTAGGATCTACTTGGGAACTAGTGCGAACGATACTTTCGGCTAAAGTGTTTTGTACAAGTTGGTCTTGCACTGCTGGAGGGAAGTAGCGAAACAGTTCTTGTGAAGTTGGTTTTGTACCACTATTGAGTTGTTTGAGAAATTCCGCACCACCAGCAACCGAACCAATTGCTTGTTGCACGTCTTCACGGTAACTCATCAATTGATAGCGACCTAAAGCCATACCGCAATTTGTTCCCCCATCAGCACAAACGTAAGCACCAATGGCTTGATAATTTTTGCTATCTGCACTTTCAAGGTTAGCGAGTGCTTCTACCAAATTGGCTACATCAACATTACCGATGTAGGTATTAGGATGTACGCATTCGGGTTGGCTTTTTGTTGGTTCAGTTGGATTGGAATTAGAGGCTTTGGATGCAACCTGGTTAGATTTTACAGATTTAGCAGCAGTGGGAACAGACACTTCCAGCAGACCAACAAATATTGGCGAATTAACACTGTAACTGAAGAAGGGAATCGGACCGATAATGTAAGGTGATTTGCCGCAGGGGACATTGAACCGAAAGTAAAGTGCTGTATCAACTTTGTCAGTGGTTTCATCGGGTTCCATTACTACTACTTTGAAAGCTTTGCCAAAGGGATGGCGACCAGTTGGTTCCCAACCTGTCAGACAACCAGAACCACCTCGAACTTCCTGATATTTACCGCTAATCCACTGTTTGCCTTCCAATGGGGTACTGATGCGACGACCGGAGTTTTCTAAATCGTCCAGTTCAATGTAAGCACAGTTTTTGGTGCAACTAACTGCAAACCCTTCCACATCGGAACCAGAAATTGTGTTTTGTCGCTTGGTTTCGGATGCACCGTAAATCATGTCGATTCGCATCACCCCACCACCTACTTCTGCTACTGGTACTGGAAATTGAGACAGCGGAACTTGATTGAGATTGGGAATATTAGCAATTCGTTCGGTTTCCCAGCCAGTAAACTGTTCGAGGTTGACACTAGTTAGGTTGGGTATCTGTCCAATTGAAAATCGAGATAAGTCAATTTGGTTAAGTTGAGCTTGTGCTAACTGCGGTATCTGTTCTATTACTTGACTAATTGGTAGGTTATTTAATTGCGGAGTATCGAGGGAAATTTGAGAAGTTAAAGTAGCCAACGGTGGCACTTCACTTAATCGAGATTGACCTAGATTGGGAACAATTTCGACCAGATGGCTGAGGGTTTGCTTTCCTACCAATGGAAATGCTGACAAAGCTACATTTTGCCAATCTGTGCTATTAGCTACGAGTTGTTTAATTGCTGCCAAGGAAAGGATTTCTGGTTTAAGGTCGCTAATATCTACTAGCTGTAAAATTTGCTCTAGTTTATCACCTGCTTGCCAACTTCTATTAGCAACGCTGCCTGCATTGGGAACGGATGGAAAATCGCTAAAGCTAATCTGATTCCAATCGGGTAATAATACTTTAGCTTGTTCTGATTCCCAAATTCGAGTAGGTAATGGATTGGCATAAGCTATTGATGAAAAGCTTAACCAGATCAACACAGAAATAGCGAGCGGTAATATCAAATTACATCGCTTTAAAATAGTTTTGACATCAATGCAGTAATTGAATTGATTGGAACGGTTCATTGGGTTCACCGTTTTTTTTGTGGCTTTGACGAATAAAGAAAGGAGTGACGATTAAGTAGTAAGTAGAGAGTGAGTAAAAAAACTCAACTCTCTATTTCTTACTGCCTTTTAATTAAAGCTAATCAAACTCTAGTTCAAACTGTGGATTGTCACGAGTAGGTGAATCTGTCCAAGCACTGTCGGCTAGATTAGATGAGTCGTAAACGTTTTCTTGATAGCCGTCATCAAAATTACCTTGACGCACTTTCTCTGGTGAGGCATAACCTAATGTATCTTCATTGGCATAGTATCCAGAGTTTTGATAGCCTAAATTTGGCTCGAAGGAAGTATTGTTCATAGTTTAGATTGAGTCAGCTAAGTAAACAACTTCAAACTAAATCATGCTGAACCTCTACTACTTCACCAGAACTGGTAATTCTTGACCATTATAGTTACCTCCTCCACTTGGAGGGGTGAGCTTTAATATTAGTTAGTCTATAGAGTTATAACTTTTCGTCCTCTCAAAATAATCACCTTTGATACAAAGCACGAGTAAAATCTAAAACTTCTCGTTTACGTTCTTCAGATAAATTCCCGATTGCAGCTACAATCTGTTCTGATACTGATAACCAACTTTTAGTTTTAGCCTTCCAAACCACTATAAATTGTTCGGATGATAGCGGACAAATAACTTCTGTTTCTCCTTCTTCGTTAGTAAATTCTACTTCATATTTACCATCAGCATAGCAATCTACAATTGCTCCTCGTACTCCCGCCAAAAGATTATACTCAGGCAAATTAACCAGCAATTCAATTACATCAAATAATTCTGGTTCAATCATTTTCTTCTCCGCACGAAAAGGGTTACTAACCTAGCTGCATCACTACCTGACTCTACTATCCAACCTGTACGCACAATTTCTTGCTGTCCTTGTATTCCAGTAATTTCTAAATCTACTCGATAACGTTGTCCATGTTCATCAGCTTGTCCTAAAATTGCTTCAGCATCAAGTGCTTGTGCTGAAATTTGTTCTAGCAGAGGCTGATAATTATCTCTGGTAAAGCCCAAATGAAGCTGAAACATTACCGCTTTGTCACCGCCTATTGGGTTGTCAGGATTAAGCGCGTATTCCGTCAATTTGCGGGGATCAATGACAAGGCGACTAACGATATCTCTTAGCTTCATTCTGCTTTACCATACATTTTATTCTAACTAAACGTCATAGAGATTAAATTTATTATAACTGTTTAGATGATTAGTTGCTAGCGAATAAAATGAATATTAAATTGCCCTACTACTAAATATTTTTATAGTTAGGGCAATATTTTTACTCATTTAACGGTTAACTCTGCTGCCTTCAAAACTGCTTCAATGTCGTAATCGGTTGGTAGTATAATAACTTGGTAACTGTAATTGTCCAGCGATTGAGTCTCAGCATGATTATCCAATAAAGTTTGAACAGCGTCGCAAAATATATCTTGTCCGTAGGTTTCTAAAATAGAACCTAGTTTGGCAACACAGTCTTGGATTTGTTTGTTTCTAGATTTGAATTGTTTCATCTTGGTTTAACCTGTTAATTGATAGTTATTTGTTAGCGAACGCAACTTTAGTCATTAATTAATTTTCACGGTGTACTCGTACTTCAGCTAAAAAAGTAATGATAATTAGCTAAAGATTTAATGACTAAGTGACTCTCTTCACTTACCGCGAGCGCGGTAGCTAAAAAAAAGCTAGTATTTACCACTGTGATGAAACTTACCGCCAAATCAATTATTCGACGTTACTCCTGTACCCGCAGCAGAAAAGATAGTCCAGGTTCTTTTTATTCCTGGGCCGAAACCCAAGTAATGATGCAATATAATCAGTTAGTTCGGGTTGTCAAAATAAACAACAGTAGCTTTTTAAATTATCCTTATCAACTAATCAATAATCCTGCCGATTTAAAAATAGCACTTGAACCATTTATTGCAGCAAAAATCATCGGTATTGACTGTGAAACATCAGGAGGAATTGACCCATATCAAGCCACAGTTCGGTTAGTGCAACTAGCGATTCCCCATCATCCAGTTATCATTATTGATTTAGCTGCCATTGATAGCGCAGATTTGTCACCATTGCGCCAACTTCTCAGAGGAAATGCACTCAAAGTAGGACACAATCTCAAATTTGAATGGATGATGTTAGCACAAGCTGGATTAAAACCAAGTCGCCCTTTTTTTGATACCTACCTTGCTTATCGAGTGCTAACTGCCGGACTGAAATGTAGTTTATCTCTAGAAGCAGCAGCAGCACAATTACTAAATGTCAAATTAGACAAAAGGTTACAAACAAGTGATTGGTCGGGCGAACTAACCACCGCTCAATTACAATATGCAGCTATAGATGCAGCAATTGTATTGCCTTTACGAACTAACTTGAAACGTCAACTAAAAAAAGCTTTGTTGTGGGAGACAGCTTTACTGGAATTTGCTTGTTTACCAGCAGTTGCTCAAATGGAACTAAATGGAATGTGGTTAGATAAACAACAATGGCAGTTATTGAGAACACAGCTAGAAGCACAACAGAAAGCACTTACTAGAGAGCTTTCATCATTGCAAATTCCATCCCCGAATAAACAAATTTCTTTACTGCCCCAACTTACTAATTCTATCAATCTGCGCTCTCCCAAACAAGTTTTAGCTGCTTTGCAAGCCCAAGGAATTCCCGTTTCTTCTACTAACACTCAAGCTTTAATTCCTTTAGTTAACGAATATCCAATAATACAAGCATTGCTGGATTATCGTAGTTTATCAACCAGAATTAGCACCTTTGCAGAAGGATTAGTACAGCACGTTCATCCCGTAACTGGACGCATTCATCCCAATTGGTTTCAAATAGGAGCTAAATCGGGTAGGTTTAGTTGTCGAGAACCGAATTTACAAAATGTTCCGAGAAATCCAGCTACTCGGCAATGTTTTAAACCTGCACCAGGCTATGTTTTACTGAAGGCAGATTACAGTCAAATTGAACTACGAATCATGGCAAAAGTGAGTGGCGATATGCGAATGATTGCTGCTTATTCAAAGGGTGAAGATTTGCACAAATTAACTGCTTCTTTAGTATTGGGAAAGTCGTTATCTGATATTAATTCGTCAGAACGACAGCTTGGTAAAATCATCAACTTTGGCTTGATTTACGGTATGGGAGCCAAGAAATTTAAAAACATGGCACAAGCCGAACATGGTAGAATTCTGAGTTTAGAAGAAGCTTCACAGTTTCGCAAACGCTTTTTTGAAAGCTATGCTGGTATTGCTGAGTTTCACAAGCATATTCGCAGAAATTGGCTTCAAGGAATTAGAGAAAGTCGCACTTTAGGAGGGAGAAGAAGACTTTGGTCTAAAGATTCTCAGCCATTGCTTAACGAGATGTTGAATAACCCAATTCAAGGACTGAGTGCTGATATCACAAAACTGGCACTAGCCAAATTATTTGCACCACTGAATCGGACGGGAGCCAGGTTGATTTGTGTAATTCATGATGAGATTTTACTAGAGTGTCCGATTGCAGAAGTAGAACCAGTTAAAGCTTTGCTAAAACGCTCTATGGTAGAGGCTGGAGACAAGTTTTTAACACCAATCCCCTGTGAAGTTGAAATTAAAATGGTTGAGAGTTGGGGAGGTTGAGTCGGCTTTATATACTCAGCTAGATTGAGCTTTTGTGAACTGAAAAAGTGAGAAACTTGAAGTTTTTACCAACCCGCTAATGCGGGTTTTTTATGTAATTCGATTATCGGACTTCAAAAACAACAAAAGGTTGACGTTCATTCTATCCATTTATGAACAATCCTCGTTTTCTTGGCGAGCGAGAACTTGCGTTGATTGAATTCTATGTTAATTATCAACCAAAACTCTCTCCTCAAGATTTTTACAGTAAATGGGCTATTAACTACGAACAAATTGGCTACATTTGTTCTCGCTCGCCCAAAACTGTCCAACGCTGGTTTAGTAACAGTCGCAGTTATCGTGCTCCTAATGCCTGCGATTTGCATCACTTGGGACTGATGGATTTTCTTCTGGAACACTTTGAGGAAATTCCATCTAAATTACTTGATTTGTTACACCCTTCAAATCGACAGGAGGAAAACGCCAGTCAAGAAGATAAACGAATCACGTAACTCGGTTTTTGTCAACAACCATTGGCTGTGTCTTTTGTTAACTGTTCTTCAGTATGGTGTCAATTTACCAAATAATCAGCCATCTATTTCTTTATGAATTTACAGAAGAATATTGAATCCCGCTTGTGGATAATTGTGCTGGTTCTACCCAATGCTAAACATCGCATCATTGCTCGGTTTTGCAATCGGCAGGATGCTGATGACCATTTGAGATTTTTGCAGCGCTCTGTACCTCAAGCAAAGTTTTCGCTTGTCTTTAACCCTCCTATTGTTCAACTCGAACAGCCATTTAGAGATTAAATATGCTCAACTATACATTTGTACCGCCCATCTGGATTATTTGCCCAGATGAGGGATTGAAATTGAGAATTGCTATTGAGTCAGAATTGTTGGGAACAATTACTGATGGCGAACAACTTCAAACAATTATTCGTTATCAAAGATTTGGCACTACTCCTGCAAATGGGGATTTCATCGAAGGTATCGCTGCTGTTACTTCTAGTGCAGGTTTGGTAATAGGAATTCAACGGAGATTGTACGTCACTTGGTTGGCTCCTGCAATAAACCCTGCACTAAATTATAGTCGTTATTTTGTGACGATTTTGGCACTGCCAACAACGATGACTTCTGCTCCTAATGACTATCCAGCTGCTATTAGTTTGTTGGAAACGCAGCGTTTTTGCGAACCATCTAATTTGCTAGAAGATATTAATACGCAACTGCCTTTTTATCTTGATTAACCAAACCGCGAGTGCGGTCAATGGGTAGCAAAACTTCTGTTGTTATTGTTACCCATGAAAAGTTTACTTGAAATTCCCATAATTGATTCCAAAACTCGGATTGGAGTTCGGCAGCACTTACGAAAAGAATCCTACCAAATTAAGAGCAAGAAAGATTTAATTCCTCACCTCAACCGGAATTTGAAACATGGCTGGCTCTTACCAATTTTAGCGCAAGTAGACCGTTGCCTTTGGGGAAGGTGGGATTACTGGGCTAGATGTCAAGCAGTTCCGGCTCATGCTTGGACGAGATGGCAAATGGAACCGATGTTAGCTCTTTTAGAAAATCGCAAACCCGAACGATTACCAAAATTTGTGATTCAAGAAACGCTACCAAATTCACCTATTCCCCAAATTGAATGGCAGTATTCGAGCATAGCAGAAAGTATGCTAAACAATACGCTTAATTGTATTCCCAAACATGGGGAATGGCGGACTTGGAGTGCTTGGGAATATTTGGAATATTTCTTGCATTGGGCTTTGTTTGGTTTCGGTCATCCGGCCTACAAAAGTTTACCAAAAGAACCAGCAGGTTGTGAAGATGCCTCAATGCGTTTGTATCAGGTTTTCGATTTGTCTGCTCTCCTGCTTTATCCTGAAGATTATTTAGGTAGAATTCTACCTGATATTTGTGGCAAGAAAGCTCAAAGAAATGCTGGGTTTTATCCGACACCGTTAGTTGTTGCTAGTTTCATGTCTCAAGT
>JBAVZX010000340.1:0-2799 GCA_049589015.1 Phormidium sp.
TCAGTTCTAGGATTATTCCTGTGGTTGGAGATTTGTCCCAAAACTTACTCGGTCTTTCTGGATCAGAGTTTCAAGATTTAGCTGGTCAGATTGATGTCATTTATCACAATGGGGCATGGGTGAATACAGTTTATCCTTACTCAACTCTCAAACCAGCAAATGTTTTAGGGACGCAGGAAGTTTTGAGATTAGCTAGCGAAATTAAGATCAAGCCTGTCCATTATGTTTCAACTATTTCTGTTTTTTCTTCACCTGCTTATTCCGAAAAAATGGTCTTAGAATCAGACCCGCTTGAACACAGCAAAGATATTAATAATGGCTATGCTGAAAGTAAGTGGGTAGCAGATAAGTTAGTGATGCTGGCGCGCGATCGGGGATTGCCTGTTTGTATATACAGACCTGCCAGAGTATTAGGACATAGCCAAACAGGTATCTGTAATCGAGATGACCTGTGGAGTACATTTACTTTAGGCTGTATTCAGTTAGGAATGGTAATGGTGCCAAAAATTGCTAACTGGAAAGATAACATTATTCCGGTTGACTATATGAGCCGTGGGATTGTTCATCTATCGCGGCAGAAAGAGTCTTTGGGAAAAGCATTTCACTTAATCAATCCTCATTTCACCCTGATCAATGAGCTATTCAACTGGATTCGGGCTTTGGGCTATCCTCTCAAAGAGGTTTCTTATGAAGAGTGGCGATCGCACCTCATCCGAACTAATCAAGCATCTTCCAACAAAGTTTTGCAGGCACTTTTGTCTATTACTCCTGAAGAGGACAGTGAGAAAACTCATCAACTCCCGGAGATCGATTTTACCAATACCCTTTCTGGATTAGCAGGTACAGATATGGTTTTCCCTCCGATCGAGCAAGGTTTAATCGAAAAATATTTGTCCTATTTAATCAGGTAGGACGAGTGCGGTGTTCAGCCATCCTTCAAACCCTGAAAATGCGTATCTCAAATTTATCCTTTAAGGTGGCTGAAACTGGCATTTTTTGTCATAGCCTTTGGGTTAGATAATGGTCAGGAGATCGCTTATCGCCAAGGGTCGAAAGCTTGGCCCCAAAGGGATTTCGGGAATGGACACAACTGGGCTCGAACCAGTGACCTCTACGATGTCAACGTAGCGCTCTAACCAACTGAGCTATGCGTCCTCGGATTTATCAATATAGCACAGATTTTCGATTTATAGCCAAATTTCTGAAAAATAAGGTTTTGTGGGATTTCTGCGATCGATCGCACTATCGTTCAAAACCTTTTATAGTATCCATAACTTTGGCTAATCTATCGTCGTAGCCGATACTTTAAGACTTAGGACAGGAGGCGTTTAACAGCGTTGCTAAATTCCTCGTAGGGTTTAACTCCCACCAGGGTTTCTATTAATTCGCCTTGTTTAAAGAACAAGACAGCTGGGATACTTTTGATCCCAAATCGCTTGGCAATGGGCTGATTACCATCCAAATCGAGCTTCAAAACCTTAGCCCGATCGCTATATTCCGCTGCCAATTGATCGATCAAAGGCGCAACGAGTCTGCAAGGCCCACACCAGGTTGCAGTGCAATCTACAACCAAAAAGGACTCTCTTGCCAGGAGGGAATCAAATTCAGTTTGATCTTCAATGAATGTAGCAGTACCCATGTCTGTATCTCCAGTGTTACTATTGGTAAATTTTGAATTACATATCTTAAGCAAAAGTAGTGTTTCCTAAATCTGGGGGTACATCTTGATAACGCCCAGAACCTACGGCTTTAATTGCTTCTTGAAGTGAAACATCTCCAGTATACAAAGCGCGTCCGACGATCGCACCTCGCACGCCCAAAGGTTCCAAAGCAAGTAAACTTAAAAGGTCAGTTAAAGAACTTACACCACCCGAAGCAATTACGGGAATGGAAAGATTACTGGCTAATTCTCGCAGTGCTTCTAAATTTGGCCCAATCAGAGTGCCATCGCGATGAATGTCAGTATAAATAATTTCTGCTGTTCCCATTTGTGCCATTTGTTGTGCTAAATCTTGGGCAGTAACTTCGGAAGTTTCTAACCAACCTCTGGTAGCAACTTTACCATTCCGGGCATCAATTCCCACAATAATTTTACCGGGGAATTCTTGACAAAGTTCGGCAACTAATTCCGGTTTTTCCACAGCAACGGTTCCCAAAATTGTCCAGCGAACTCCCATATTTAGTAGTGTGGCAACACTGGTGCGATCGCGCAATCCCCCGCCAACTTCTACTGCAATTGGTACAGCTTGAACGATCGCTGCAATACTTTTTAAATTAACCGATTCTCCAGTTTTTGCCCCATCTAAATCTACTAAATGTAATCGAGTCGCCCCCTGTTCTACCCACTGTTTGGCAACAGCAACAGGGTTTTCATCAAACACTTGCGACTGTGAATAATCTCCTTGATACAGTCGCACACATTTACCATCTAATAAGTCAATTGCTGGGATAACTTCCATTTTCTTTCTTTTCTAGTGATTGCGGAAAGGCAGAAGGCAGAAGGCTTCAAGAAAGGCAGAAGGCAGAAGGCAGAAGGCACTAAGAAAGGCAGAAGTAAAAATTCCCCTTGTCCCCTTGTCCCCCCTGCCCCCCTGTCCCCCTGCCCCTCTGCGCCTAAGAAGGTGGTAGTTCTGAAAGAATTGTAAACCGGATATGATTTAGGGCTAAATCACCGATCGAAACAACTTCTTTATTCAAAAGTACACCGTTAGAGGTGATATTTTCAAAAGAAATACCTTTGCCAATTTCCACATGATACCAAGATAAACCCATAAAAAATCTGGTTGGATAAGGCCCGCC
>JBAVZX010000341.1:0-3122 GCA_049589015.1 Phormidium sp.
CCAATGTCTTAAACATTTATTGCGGATGAATTGAGAAGTGCGAATCGCTTCATCTATCGCCTGATACTGCTTCGTTTTTCCTTTTAGCTTGAACTCGTAAACTATCATGGTTAATCGACCATTACACCAATTTTATTGTAGCACAATCTCACAAAAATGTCGATTCGTTGCACTCAGTCTGAGGAACGCTGGTCGCAATTCATCTCCCGTTACAACGCAGTTTAACGGGAGTCTTCTTGCTCCATTGAGATAAACAGTTAAAAGCAAACAAAAAAGCTGTATAAAAACCTTCTTTCCTTCTGCCTTCTGCCTTCTGCTTTCTGCCTTCTTGTACTAAATTGAATAGTATAACGGAAAAGATCTCGCATCCTTGGGTTTGACAAAAACTCTTTGTTGTGGTTCCAACTTTAACTCATCAAAGCGTTCTCTAGAAAGGTGCGCCGTCAAAACTTGACCATCATCTAAAACTAGTTCCGCCTGAATTTCCCAACCCAAATGAATTAGGCGATCGACCCTAGCAGCAACCGTAGTCCCGTTTGCTTCTCTTTGAACTACTATGTCGTGAGGACGGAGAAAAATTTCTGGTTGCGTAGACTCAAAACCATTCCCCTCAAAGATTCGTGAAGTACTAGGCAAAACATTTACAGGCCCAATAAAACTCATCACAAAAGGCGTAGCTGGATGGTCGTAAATTTCTTTTGGTGTGCCTATTTGCTCGATTTTAGCCTTATTCATCACCACAATTTCATCAGCAACTTCCATTGCTTCTTCTTGATCGTGGGTAACAAAAACTGTGGTGACATGAACTTCATTGTGTAAGCGTCTTAACCAAGCACGGAGGTCTTTACGAACTTTGGCATCCAAAGCACCAAAAGGTTCATCTAGTAATAATACTTGCGGTTCTACAGCTAAAGCTCTGGCTAGGGCAACTCTTTGCCTTTGACCACCAGATAATTGCGAAGGATAGCGATCGCCCAGTCCCTTCAATTGTATTAACTCTAAAAGTTCCTCTACCCTCCCCTTTACTTTCAGCTTCGGCGCTTTGCGAATATCCAACCCAAAACCAATATTTTGTCGGACTGTCATGTGCTTAAACAAAGCATAGTGCTGGAACACAAACCCAATATTTCTGTCCTGCACACTAGTATCAGTAGCATCTTTGCCAGTAATAAAAATTCTGCCCGTATCAGGAGTTTCTAAACCCGCAATTAATCTCAACAAAGTTGACTTTCCTGAACCCGATGGCCCCAATAAAGCTACCAAAGAACCAGATTTAATTGTTAAGTCTATCTGGTCAACTGCATGGAAACTGCCATAATGTTTGGATACGTTTTCTACAATAATCCCCATAAAATTTCCTCTGGACGTGCCACTTTATCAGAACCCTAAACTACCGATCCGGTTAAATTAACTACGTTCTAACTTTAATTTCCCATTTATCGATAGATTTGCTGTAGTTTATCTTACCGCTATTGGTAGCAACCTGGAGATTTTTTGCAATCTTGAAACCTTTGGCGCTATGCCCGAAACGCTGCTTTAAATCCTTTCTGTTCCCTGAGCTTATATAACGGAATATTAAGCTCTGTTGCAATTTATTCACATAAATCTAGAGAGGATTAAGGCAAACCAGCAGTCCGTGGTAACATCACAGCTTGTAGGTAGAAGAGATTTGGGAGAAAACGCTTGACACTACGGGTTGCTGTTGTTGGAGGTGGCCCAGCAGGTTCCTCTACTGCTGAAGTCCTCGCTAAAGCTGGAATTGAAACTTACCTGTTTGAGCGCAAGCTAGACAACGCTAAGCCTTGCGGTGGAGCAATTCCGCTATGTATGGTGCAGGAGTTTGATTTGCCCCCGCAAATCATCGATCGCCAAGTTAGAAGAATGAAAATGATTTCACCTTCTAACATCGAAGTCGATATCAATTTAATCAAACAAGATGAATATATTGGAATGTGCCGTCGGGAAGTTCTAGATGGCTTCCTGCGCGATCGCGCCGCTAAATTGGGAACCACCGTAATCAACGGCACAGTTTATAAATTAGATATTCCGACAAACAACACCGACTCCTACACCATCCACTATGCCGATCACTCGGATGGCAACGCAGAAGGAATCATGAAAACCTTAAAAGTGGACATGATTGTGGGAGCAGATGGTGCCAACTCCCGTGTCGCCAAAGCTATTGATGCCGGGGATTACAATTATGCGATCGCCTTCCAAGAGCGCATTCGCCTCCCCGAAGACAAAATGCACTACTACGAAGACCTAGCGGAAATGTACGTCGGCAAAGATGTTTCTCCCGACTTTTACGCTTGGATATTCCCTAAATATGACCATGTGGCAGTCGGTACTGGCACCATGAAGGTCAACAAAGCAATGATTAAAGATCTCCAAGCTGGCATCCGCGCCCGTGCCGCCAAAAAACTCGCTGGCGGTAAAATTATCAAAGTAGAAGCACACCCCATCCCGGAACATCCTCGTCCGCGCCGCGTCGTCGGTCGAGTCGCTCTCGTAGGCGATGCCGCTGGTTACGTCACCAAATCTTCCGGCGAAGGAATTTACTTTGCTGCCAAGTCCGGTCGGATGTGTGCTGAAACGATCGTCGAGTTTTCTAACAACGGCACCCGTATTCCTACAGAAGAAGATCTGAAAGTCTATCTCAAACGTTGGGACAAAAAATACGGTCTTACCTACAAAGTTTTGGATCTCCTCCAAACCGTCTTCTATCGTTCCGATGCCACCCGCGAAGCCTTCGTGGAAATGTGTGCTGACTTAGATGTACAAAAGCTGACCTTTGATAGCTACCTGTACAAAACAGTAGTACCAGCTAACCCCTTGGTACAGCTAAAAATCACCGCCAAAACCATTGCTAGCCTACTACGTGGTAATGCCCTAGCACCCTAAACCAAATACTGCTCGGTTAAACAAAAAGGGAAAGGGGGAAAGGATTAATCTCATCCTTTCCCCCTTTCCCTTTTAACCTTTTCCCTTTTTAATTTTCCAGACTTACGCAAATCTTTTTACTTGACAGTCAGTGTTAGAAATTTAGCAGATCTAGCACTGATTTTTTCTATATAAAAGTTATCACCATAATGATTTTTCCTGACCACCTCACTCTAGAG
>JBAVZX010000342.1:0-2960 GCA_049589015.1 Phormidium sp.
CCAAGGAATCAATTCCTTGGCTAATAGCGAAAGTCCATTGAAATGGACTGGAAGATTAATATTTAGTTTGTAGGGGCGGGTTTAGTAAGTATGCTTTGTTTGCAACAGATAACCTAACAACAAAACCCGCCCTTAGTTTAGCTACAAGGGTTACTCATCTTTTGGGGTTTGGGAATTTGGGGCGGCAAATTTTAGGTCTGCCCAAGTGAGTTGTTTGCCTTGTTCGTTGTCTTCTGTTGTTTCTTGTTCTTCGTCTTTTTTGTTAGGTTCGGGGGTTTCGCCGTTTAATACTGGTCTGATTTGGTGTATATTTTCGGCATTTACTTTGAGGGATTCGACGGTGTTTTTTAAGTCACGTTGGTAGTGGGCGTTTAGTATTGCTTCTTCTTTGGGGCGAGAACTGGTATCGAATGATTTTTCTATGGTGTCGTAGATTCCGGTACGGCGAGTTTTGGTGTAATATTGCCGTTCGGTATCTAATAGTTTCGCCATCAGTTCTAAGTGCATTGTGTCTTCACAAATTTCTTCTAAAACTGTCCATTCGTCGCTTCCGAGTAAGCTTCTTTCTGCACCTGGGCGGGTGTCTTTAAAGGGTTCGCCTGTGACTTCTTCATAGATGCGGGGTAAGCTGTCATCAAATTCGTGTTTTTCTTCTAGCCAAATGCGGCGAATTTCGCTAAGTTCTTCCTCAGTTATTAAGGTGATGTCGCGCATTTCTTCGGGGGCGGTTTTGCGAATTTGGGTTTGTGCTTGCAGGACTTTTCTTAACCAATGTTCCCGCCAATATTTAGTGTATGGGCCGGGGATTGGTTGAACTGAACTTTGCTCATCTTCAGTAGTGCGTTCAAACAGTTGAACATGACCCCAAATACGTCGGAAATCACGCCTATCAAAATCATCTTCAACGTCTAATTCGTTACGAATATCTAATAAAGGCTGCATCCATTCTTTCTCTTCATCATTTTGAATCATTGCCGCCATAGATTTATCTTGATTTACCATTGTGCAAACCCAACAGCCAAAACGCGAACTTCCACAACTGGGAGTAGAAGAATCTACTACTAAAGGACATTCATTATCTGCTGTTGCACCTCGATACATACTAAATAAATCTTTGTTGCTAATTCCCCAAGGATTCTGCCACTGATTCAAATAAATCCAGACTTCTTCAGTACGCCAATCTTGAATTGGACTATAAACCAGAGAATTAGGAAGACTAGGGCTATGATATAGTACTGATTTAATTGAAGCAGTATTAATGCGATCGTTAACTCGACCTGCTTTATGTTTTTCCATTGAAGCTGCTCTTGTAGTACTTTCAGCCTTACGAGTACCTAAAACAATTATTACTTCTCCATTCATCCTTACTACATCACGAACAAATCTGTTAGAAGGTTGAATTTTTAGGCGTTCAGTACACCAACGAAATCTATTACGAGGTGACGGATAACCTTTACCTATTAAATTTACCCAAAAAGTATCTTTAATATCGGGATAAAGTAAATGAGGTTCTATAGGTAATTTTTGAGATTCAGCAGCAGATTTCATCCACTCTAAAGATTTTCTTACCCAAGCGGAAACAATGGGATTTTCTACTAAAGTATCAGTCGTAATTACGTATATTTTTTTTTTGCGTTTTTCAGGTGGTAAATCTGCAATAGCATACCATACAAGCTGCACTACTGTCTGGCTGTCTTTTCCTCCAGAATACCCTAAAATAAAGGGCATTTCATCTAAACAATATAAGTCTTGAATTTCTTTTTTTATTCTTTCTATATCTTCTACCAACTCGGCAACTGTGCGTGGTGGAAATAGTGACATCTGTTGTGCTTCTACCATAAAATACACTCCTTTAATTAATTTCTAAACCGATTTAAACGATGCCACTGTAACGCTTCAAGACTTGGAAAATATTGCTCTGAGTTAGGTCTAATGATGAGTTCTCCATGAAAATCTCTCATAGGTTTAGCGTTTGGCGATTCTTCTTCTAAATCACTGGCAACTATAATTCTGTATTCATCGTTAATACTAAACCATCCTTGATCAAAAGCCCAGTGATGATTTTTACATAGGGACAAACCATTGTTAACTCTGCTATCGAAAAATTCTGCGAATGGTTTTATATGTGCGCCATCTACAATATTTTGTCTAAGTGAATTCATAACCTTCATTCGACAAAAGGCACATTTGTAATCATATATTTGTACAATTGCCTTACGAAAGAAAGCATTTCTAACCAATGACTTTTTTAGAACTACTCTCGGTTGTTCTTGAAAATTAACTGTTGAGTCTGATATATCTATTTCTTCTTGAGTAATTTCTTGTAAATTTTGATTGACCTGTAAAATTTCTTCAATTTTTTCTCTACTAGATGAGAACCAAGCGTCTATCAAAGCATCTATTAATCGAATTACGGCAACTGGGTCTTGTATTAAAGTAAATAATTCAGAGTCTAGGGTAGCATACTCAACAGCTTCTCTTAGTGCTTTCGTACTGTCAAGTTTCCTACCTTTTTTACAATCAGGCTTAAATTCTACTTGCCAAAATCCTTCACTCTCTAAATGGATAAACGGATAATGTAGACCACCTCTGTAAGCTGAGTTAGATGCTAAACAATTCCAATATTTATTAAATGTATTAATTAATTCATCGGAAACATAAATGTGATTATCCGGTATAGTACCCTGGCTAATGAGTTCAATGACGGACAAAAGTAATATGGGTTTATAAGGAGCATTACCACTTTCTTTTTTCTTGAGCCTACTTGGATTTAATTGAGTAAAACGCTCACAATAATAAGCCAAATTCTTGTTTATAAACTCTTGTCCTTCAGCCATTGTTACCTCCAAAATAAACTAATCAATCATCTAATCAATAAACCCCGAATCAAACCAAAATTACCTCATCTTCCATCTGTGTTCATCTGTGTTCATCTGTGGACATCTGTGGTAAAAAACAAT
>JBAVZX010000343.1:0-7167 GCA_049589015.1 Phormidium sp.
GCTGTAGCCAAACCACCTATTGCTATTGGTACAATTACTCCTCGCGGTCTAAATGAATCAATTCCTCGAATTGATTGTTTATTAGCTCCCGAAATCATTGATTCAACAATTTTAGTTAATTTACTTAATTCCCGTTTAGCTTTACTCAATTCTTGTTTAGCACCTTCAACTTTCTGTTCAACTTTGGCAGCTAATTCGGCAACTTTTTTATCTAATTCTCCTTTAGCTTTGTTCGCTTTCTGTAAAGCTTGTTGATGCCATTGTTGAATTTGCTGATTTCCGGTATTAGCAATTTGTCCAACTGCTGCCATTGATGCAGCTATCTCGTCAGCTTTTTTGGATAATTCTGGGAGATTTAAGGCTTCATTATGTGCGATGACTGCTCCGTTATAAAGCGAAATTTCTCGCTCTGATGTTTGCAGTTTAGCGATCGTCATTTGTGCGGCTGCACTTTGAGCATTGTAATGAACTTTGCTGTTATAAGCTTTGTTAATTCCATAAGCTGTCTCAAGGAATATTAACCCACAATCTCTAATTATTCCCGGTACATCAGATGCTTCATCCAGAAAATCCTTAAGTTGCGATAAAGGAGAATTCTCTGATTCTAAAATAAATTTAATTGGTGGTAAGTTATAGAACCAATCTTTAGGTGTATTAATTACCGCAAATACTTGACCGGAAATGTTTAAAACATCTTTTCCTAACCAAACATTGTGGCGGATTCTATCTTGAAGATAATCATATTGACTCATAATTTTTCACTTAAATTAAATTTTAGTCGCCTCGAAGGGTTGGCGGATCGCCGCTGGCAAAGTAACTATCAATCGCCTGAGACAAATTAATAGCTTCCCATTGCTTACTTCTTATGGAAATAGTTAATTGGCAACTTCATTAATTACCAATTAACTATCAATTGTTGCTATCTGGGATAAATTTGTCCGTGTGGATAAGGATACCTGATAGCAGTAGAAGTACCGGGAGGTGAACCAGTAGTTACTCTTAATGGTTGACCCCACAAAGCACGGTAATCCCAATTATCCCAGTAATTATTAGGTTTTTCGATCGGTGGACTAGCTTTGGTATTATTCACGCCAGAAAAAACAACTTCGGTTTCAAATTCCATGATTTATCCTTAAGCAATTCTAAAAGCGATCGATCTAGCATTACGAACATTTAGCCAAACTTCGCCATTAATTTCATGTTGAGCTAATTGACCCATTCCACCTGCGGCTAAAACACCGATGTCTGGGCTAGTTTCTGCTGCTACACCGCCGTCTTTGCAGATAATGATGCGTTTGACCAAATCCCTGGTGCCACCAAAATTTACATTGTTTGGGAAACCTTCTGGGAAAAATGAAAAATCTGCAAATCCAGGGCCATAAGAATTCCCTGGCAAACAGCGCAATCCATTCAGATCGGTATTAACAGAGGCAAATGCAAATAATGAAGTTTCAGGCCACCATTGACTCTTTTTAGATGGGAAAATAAAACCAGCATTTCCTAAACCATGAAGGTTATCGCCACGCTGCCACAGAACTGCTTTTACTTCAGGAGATGATAACGAAACAAATTTAATAGGAAATGATTCGTTTGCACCATAAACAATATTATTTGTTGTCCCGTGTGGATCGGTCATTACACTTGTGGGATTCAACAAACTATTGCCATTAACTTCATCTCCTTGCCAGACTTGAGTTTTGATATTAGTGCCTGATGGTTGTTCTACCAACACCCGTAAATTAGCTGATTCTTTTGTGGTTGAACTATTGGGAGCTTTCACGCTAAATATCAAATCATTTCCCGCTCCACCTACTTGATTAAATCCCACTGCAATTAATCTTGATACCAAGGCGGCGCGGAATTTATCTGCATTCCAGGCATCAGCGATTATTTCTTCTTTGAATTGAACTGGCATACTCTCTCCTTAACTTAATCACATCTACTTTTTGCGATTCTTTATAACTCTAACTATTCTAAACCAAGGATTGCCAAATTGATTTTGGTTGGGCTTTGTTGGAGATTTTCTAGATTGAAAAACAATTTTTGTTTCGAGGCTAATACCTGCGGAGAAAGGCGGAAATCTAAATCTGATTTTCCATTAACACCTAACACCAAATCAAACAGAATTCCTGGGTTGTTGTATTCACTATTCGCTGGCATCAGGGATGTTGGTCTGCCCAAATCCAATTCCCTAGATTCGGTCGATAGATATGCTCTAATTCGGGCAGGACTTGATACAGAAACTCTGTAAATCGTTAACAAAGGATTTTCCATATCTAAGAACTCTGACGTTAATGGGTTTGCATCAGTTTCCATAAATAAGATTTTTTCGCTCCCACTGACACCACTACCACTATCACCTCGATCGCCTTTATCACCTCGCTCGCCTCGCTCGCCCTTCAGGTTAACAGGTTCTCCCCAACTAGAATCAGGGTTTTGGAATTTGAGTGATGTTCCCATCCATTGATGAGCAGGTATTGAAGTTGCACTTTCTTCACTACTTGTTTGAATTATGGCGATCGCTGTTACAATCGCTCCCTTCACTCCATTTGTTATCGTGCCAAAAGATAGATTAACTCTTTCTATACCTTCGCTTTCATCAAAATCCTGAATGATTTTTAAATCGGCAATATGAGGCTCTGTATCTCCATCTGCCCAGCTAACTGTAACTGATGGCAATTCATAGTCTTTTGATACCGTAGCTCTACCGATTCGCGTACTGGATGTTAATTTGACTTCTGCTGTTACTGCTCCTATCCCGTCACCAACTCTGGTCAAAGTAACTGGATAAGTGATTTTTCCACTTTCGTGTAACTCAAATGTTTCGGAAGCAAAACTTATTTTATCCATATTTATTGGCAGAATAACTTAGTTGATTATACCTAAGTTTGTTGAAGATCTATAATAGTTTAATCGAATTCAAAAAAACGTAATGGATCTGATTAGTTTCACCAGAGAAACCTTTGAAGTTGCCGAACTTGGACAAAGTAAATTTCCGGTAACATTAGTGCGAACGGGATTGGGAATTGGTGCAGTAACGGCACAAATAAAATTAGCATCCAGCACCAAATCTGGACGTGCTACATTAGGTAAAGATTACAAACATTCAACGGTAACTGTCACCTGGGATGATGGTGAAATCGGTGAGAAAATTGTTGATGTTGGAATTATTGATGATGGAATTACTGAACCTTTAGAACGAGTAAATCTGTCATTTAACACAATTACTGGGGCGATTGTGGGTGCGATCGCTACTTGTATTGCAATTATTCAAGATTCTACAAAGGTTACTGCATCACCAGATAAGAGCCAAATTGTTGATTTAATGCAGAGTGATTATGCACAACGCCAAGTTAGCAATGGGTTTTGTTTTAATGAAAAGTTTATCAAGCCGGGAATCAATTTATCTATTACAGGAAAAGATAGGGGAATTTTGATTTGGCATTATAGACGATTCCAATATTCCCAGTTTAGATGAAGCTGAATTGATGGGAATTGATAAAGTCAAAGAAATCTTAGGAATTTCTTGACAACCGTAAAAATAAACCTGAATCTGAAAAAGATTTGGGTTTATTTTTTTAGCCTCACACGCTACGCGAATTGGGATTGATGAGTTTAAGCTTTTGTGTTTATGCTGTTGATTAGAGATGGTAGAACAGTTGGATTTGTTGGACAAGACAAAATCTACATTGGCAGAAGAAATGATTCTCGCAATCTGCCTAAAAGTCCATTAGCTAATCCATTTAAAGTCGATAAATTTCACGAGCGCCCAGTCGCAATTGAACTTTATCGTCAGTGGCTTTGGTGCAAAATTAAATGCTGGCAACAGACTGGTAAGTTGAATCCAGCAGTTAAAGAATTGTTGATGATTTGCGATCGCGTCAAGAAAGGCGATCGGATTACACTGACTTGTTGGTGTCATCCATTACCTTGTCATGGAGATGTGATAATTCGTTGTGTCAACTGGATGATTTCTCAGGGCTATTAATGTTTTACCTCAACAGAAATGTTGGGGTTTTATTTTTTTGATCGCCATCTTGTGTAGCGTTGGCATAGCCTGTGCGTAGCACGTATCGATTAATGTCGCTATCGCGGAATGAAAGTGATGATTTTAAAGAATTTGCTATGCACCTGCCACAATACTTCAGCCCTGAGCAGCAGATTGAATTGCTCCAAATAGCACGCCAAGTAGCTAAACATTCTCCGCTCTTTACGCCAACAATGAAGAACGGAGCAGCTTTTAGATACCAGAATACTAGCTGCGGAGAACAAGGCTGGATTAGCGATCGCCTTGGATACAGATACTCCAAGCTACACCCAAACGGCAAACCTTGGTATCCAATGCCCGATCGCATAAGAGATCTGGCAATGGAGCTTGCGGCTTTAGCAGGTGAAATTGATTACAAACCACAAACTTGCCTAATCAATTACTACAAAGGCAATGGCAAACTAGGGCTGCATCAAGATAACAGCGAATCTAATCTTGAGCCCTGCTTAATTAGCATCAGCTTAGGTGACACAGCAACCTTTTTGCTAGGCGGATGCAAGCAATCCGATCCAATTAAAGAGATCGAACTCAAAAGCGGAGACTGCTTAATATTAGCCTCTGAGCAAAGACTAGCTTTTCACGGTATTAAGCAAGTAATACCCGGAACCTCTAACCTGCTTAAAAATGGTGGCAGATTAAACCTAACGATCCGCCAAATATTCTAAACAAACGCCCCGGCTCACTAGCTGGGGTCTTATTTTTTTGTTGGCTTAGCCTGTGCGTAGCACCGATTAACGCCGCTATCGCGCAATGAAAATGATGTGAACAGGCAATACTATGAAGCTAGCGGAGAAATTAACAGTAGTTGCAATTGTGGGAATTTTAGCGGCAATTAGTTTACCAAGTTACTTGGATTTGGTAAATCGAATTAAGCTAAATGCTGCAATTAACCAAATTGTTGAGAGCATGAAGCAAACTCGATATGCGGCATTAGATGAAGATCCGAAAACAGTTTGTATTAAAACCAGTGTAAATCGCATCGACATTGCTGGGATTCATGGAACTGATTGTGAAAATGGTGTGGGTTGGAACCAAGCGCCATCAGGTATCAAAATTGATGAACCAAACAGCACTCTCAGACGAGTAGCTGGTGTAGCTGGGAATCAAGGCAACATCTATCGCGCAAGTTGGGCAACAACGGCTGCTGGTTATGGTGGCAGTTGGGGACAACTCGGCAGAATTACTTTGACGATCGGAACTCACAGAAAATGTGTGTTTCTCAAGAATGTTCAAGGTGATATCGAAGTTAAGCAAAACCGAAGCTGTTTAAGATAGCAAATCTCCTCAGCATTAAAGCTGGGGATTATTTTTTTTGTATTGCAATAGGTTTCGTTATTAGCGTTGGCACAGCCTGCGCGTAGCGCGTATCGCAAGAAGTGAGGTTTTACTGATCTTAAGTCCCATTAATTCCACACATTTCTTTCTGGGACGATCGCACTTTATACCCAACAACTTTTCGCCACACATTTCACGGCAAGATAGCGAGAGGTTATCGCCGCTATCGCGGAAGGGAGATGATGTTGTTCAAGATTTCAATATGACTGCTAACTCTCAAGCTTCTAAAACTGCTCAATCTGCTGAATCTGCTCAACCTTCTAAACCTGCTTTCACCATTTCTATTCCTAGCAAAGAAAATAAGCAAGCATCTCAGCTTCGGGATGCGTTGCGGATTATTGCTTGGCAACAATTCAAAGTTGAGTACTCAGGTAAGTTGAAAGGCTTGAAACTCTATCAAGATGTATTTGAGCCTGAATGGTTGAAGCATGAAGTTCATTCCAAGAACTTTCAAGAGTTGATGGAATTGATTACGTCTC
This sequence comes from Phormidium sp., assembly GCA_049589015.1. Lineage (GTDB taxonomy): Bacteria > Cyanobacteriota > Cyanobacteriia > Cyanobacteriales > Aerosakkonemataceae > Floridanema. The sequence continues at coordinate 5,863 of JBAVZX010000343.1, forward strand.
TTGGCTATACACCATCGGAGGTGTTGAATCTTCGTAACAAGTATTATGCTAATGGTCGTGCAAACAACCAAGATCGCAATAATCAATTCACTGAAGAGTCTGATTTCAGCGATGATATTGGATTCTAAACAGAATTCTAGATAGCAAATAACCTCGGCAGAAATGCTGGGGTTATTTTTTTTTAAGCCGTTGGTTCATTGCCAAACTTGATTAGCAATAAATTGTCGCAGCTATCGCTAATTAAAGTTGGTGTATTTGAGAATTTGGTTATGCTGACAATTGAATTAGAATCTATTGCGGTTCATTTCTGGTCTACAACAGTTTGGAATGATGACGATACTGAATTAATTCCAGCTTGGAAGTATTGGCTGGAAACTGGATATCAATCGATCGCATATCTTGATTTAGGCGAAGCGATTAAAGCTGCGAAACAGGAAGTCATCGAAACAAATGAACATTACAAATGTTTAGTTATGTATCCACATAATATCGATTCTAGTTGGATTGATACCAGCGATTGTGAATTTTAACATTAATTATCCTCAACAGAAATGTTGGGGATTATTTTTTGACTCAACAAACAAGGATTTGAGGCAATTTATTTAATATTTATTGTGGGTTTGCGATCGTTGAACGCTTCGCTATTAGAGAATGATGAATTAAATCTCCTTGAATGAAAACACTAAAATATTGGGCGATTTGCTGCATTTGTCTACTTTGGAAATACTGCATCAGCAAACCATTTTGGACTCTCATAGATTTGTTTCCTTACAGGATTTACAAATCCCAACGTGATGATGTAATTGAGTGCTTCATTGAGCTTGAGGATAAATTCATGGAATCTTTGGGATTTTTACCTCAACAAATCTCTGATGATGATAGTGACATTGAATTCTAATCTCAAATAATCTCAGCTATACAAAAGCTGGGATTTATTTTTTTACTTACTTTTATAGCGATAAATAACGGCGCTATCGCTATTAGGGATTGATGAGTTTTTGAGGTAACTTCGATGGGAATCAAGTATGGTTATTCTGATGAAATCAAATTAATTGGTCAAGTCCGAACCAACATTGAAGATTTACGGCAATGGTGTCGCCAACGCATCTCTTTGATGACTTCTGATGTCAGCACTTATGCTCAAGGTAGATATCGACTTTGGTTATTTCATGAATGCAATTTGAAAACTGGCGAAATCACCAAAGCTTATGTTGACGATCGCATTTCTCAATTCAGCCAACGCATCTACCCAGGCTGCAATATTGGTTTACTAACTTTTGGTGGTAAAGAAGCCAACATCAGCAG
>JBAVZX010000344.1:0-4989 GCA_049589015.1 Phormidium sp.
TAGGAAAAGTTCCATCATTACGGATTAACTTTTTTACCCGCACCTTTTCTTCTAAATCAAAGGCTGGAGGTCCATACAATTCATTTTCATCTGATGCTGATCCCATGAGCCATCCTCCGAGTATTAACTAAATTCAGCAACTCTTCTTCAGTCAAACCGCGTTTTACTTGTCCTGAAAGATGCCGCACTTTTTCTAAAAGTGACTCAACTTCCTCTGGTTCTAGAACAATATTATGCTGTTCTAATACCTTAATTAATAGATGCTTACCGGAATGTTTTCCTACCACTAAACGCCGTTCCCAACCTACTTCTTCTGGAGCAAAAGGTTCATAAGTCAAGGGATTTTTTAATACACCATGAGCATGAATTCCTGACTCATGAGCAAAGGTATTTTGACCAACAATTGCTTTCCAAGGAGGAACTTCATTTCCTGATGCTTTGGCGACTAATTGGGAGAGTTCTTGAAACTTGCGGGTATTGATACCGAGATCCATTGCATAGACTCGTTTCAATCCCATAACTACTTCTTCTAATGCTGCGTTACCTGCTCTTTCTCCCAATCCATTCACAGTAGTATTTACTGATTTTGCACCTGCTAAAATTCCCGCGATCGCATTTGCAGTTGCCATTCCCAAATCATTATGAGTGTGCATTTCAATGGGAATTTCTAACTGCGAAACTAATTGACCAACTTTAGCATAAGTACTAAAAGGATCGAGTATACCTACAGTATCACAAAAGCGAAATCTGGAAGCACCTAATTCTTGAGCATATAATGCTATATCTAACAGAAAATTATGCTCTGCTCTCGAAGAATCTTCACCGCCAACTGAAACAAATAAACCTTTATCTACAGCAAAGCTGACACTTTCTTTCAGTCGGTTTAATACTACCTGCTTTTGTCCATCAAATTTAGCATTAATTTGGATCTCAGAAACAGGAATAGAAATATGAACTCGTTGCAAACCACAAGCTATAGAAGCTTCAATATCCGCTAAAACTGCACGATTCCAACCTAAAAGTTTAGCTTGTAACCCTGCTTCTACCACAGTAGAAATCGCCTTTTGTTCTTCTTTTCCCATCGCTGGAATGCCAATCTCTAATTCTTGCACTCCAATGCTGTCTAGGAAAAGTGCGATCGCCAATTTCTCTTCTATAGTAAAAGCAACACCTGCTGCTTGTTCCCCATCCCGTAGCGTCGTATCATTAATTTGAATTTGACTCATGGTACTGCACAAGTTTAAAGTTTAAAATCCTTATTGGTTTGAATTTCTAACCAATCAAAAATCCTGGTTAACTGCTCGATCGAAATTAATCCATATTGCCAAAGTAACATCGGTAAAGGATCGTGCCACTGTTGATAAGTACGGAGTGCCATTGCGATCGCAGAACTAGAGATTTCCAAATCATACTCTAAAAAATTCAGGAATTCGCTAAACTTAAAACTGCGTTCCATGACATCACCTCGCGTACTAGGATTAACTTTAAGCAGAATTACTTAAATCCCCGGAATTTTAGTTCGCCAACAGCGCTCTAACCAATCAACTAATTCCGCACGAGGAGCAATAAATTGCTGTACAGTACTGCGAACTAGAATTGCTTCAATACTGTTATTTACATCAACTCGCAGAGAACCATCATTCGGACACCAACAGGAAATCATTAACTCTTGTAAACGATGATAAACTTGCCAACGATTTGGGCGAGAAATTTCGACAATCTGACTAGCGAAAGGCGGAAAATTAGGAGAGTCAAACATAGTTTTCCTGATTGATTCTCGATAAATTTTTCAACTCTTTTACTTGTTGTTCCAATTGTTCAATGCGATCGAGTAAACTGCGAGTTACAGTTGCTTCCGTATCAGGTAACTTGCCATGTTCTAAAGGACAACCTTTACCTTGTTTAGAAACAATTCTACCCGGAATTCCCACTACTGTACAATCAGTAGGAACATCGCGCAGCACAACCGAACCAGCACCAATTCTGACATTATCGCCAACTTGGATATTACCCAGTACCTTTGCACCAGCACCCACCACCACATTGTTTCCCACTGTGGGATGGCGTTTACCGCTTTCCTTCCCCGTACCGCCGAGAGTAGCACCTTGATAAATTAGCGTGTAATCGCCAATAATCGCAGTTTCGCCAATCACTACCCCCATGCCATGATCGATAAATACACCTTTACCGATCGTTGCACCTGGATGAATTTCAATTCCGGTGAACAACCTGCCAACATGAGAAATCAGGCGCGGGAAAAAACTTACCTTGTGTGAGTACAACCAATGGGCGATGCGATGTAAACACAGAGCATGAAAACCTGGATAACAGATTAACACCTCCAGCCAATTCCGCGCCGCTGGATCTCGCTCAAAAACAATCTGAAAATCTGTCAGTATGACTTTGAATCCCAAAGAATCGTTATTTTCTGAACCAGATGCAGGAGTCTCAGAATTGGGAGAACGCCTGAACCTCTTAAGTAGAGGTACTTTGTTAGTCGGTTTGGTAAAAGGCAGTAGCATCGACAGAGGAACCAACGCTGTTCTCCTGCTTATAACAAATGACTTTCAACAACTGCGATCGCTCTGAGTGGATTGGAAATATTAGACTTATTAACTTTGTACTCAAAGTCCTCAAACCCTTGGCAATTAATAGTTAAAAAAAATCTTTGGGGTAGGGGTGCTAGTATTTTTCCCATCAGGTACAAGTATTTATTGTTGGGGGTACTTGTATTTTTGTACTCAAAAACTAACCCTAGTCTCCTTAATTGGCAAGGGTTTCACCCAACTATTACTACTAAGTAAACCTGTACTCACAGGCGGAATTTTCTTAGTAAAGCTGGTCAATCACTATATGCTTGTCCTTCACGAAACTAAGTGTAACAAATTTTGTCGCAATGACTACCATTTAATTTTTAAAGTGCTATTTTGGATACAGAACCAAAATTTAATTTGCAAATTGCACCATTAGAGTAGCCAAGAAAGCCTACTCTAGGGTCACTATAAACAGATTTTGAGTACAGGGTTGCAGGCCAAAAACGAGGCAGTTAACAACCCTCAAAGCTTTGCTAGATAAAGCGTTGCGCCTGAGTACAACTTATTCCCGCCCCCCTCACCAGAAATACTCACACCTCTACCTATAAATACTCGTACCCTCACCCCAAAAGAAATTTTGGATCTATATCAGCATTGGGTTTGAGGGCTTGAGTACAAAACTAATAAATTCAATAAATCTGAATCCCAGGCAAAAGCTCAGACTGGTTAAACACCTCTTGATATAAATCCAATAACGTCAGGCACTTAAATTTCAGCAGAAGACCAAAACAAAGTTCGCTTCTTTTGCAGCTAAGTGTACTCACGCCGGAAACACAGCAAGTTACTGGGAAATTCGATGTCTTCAACCACAGGATTAGTCACGACGACACCGGAAGCGATAACAAAGTCAGATACAGCTAACGCTAAAAAATCTGGCGGTTGCGGTTGCACTTCTTCTTCCACTGAGACAAAAGCAACCCTCGACGAAAAGATTAAAGAACGCATCGCCAAGCACCCTTGCTACAGCGAAGACGCACATCATCACTACGCCAGAATGCACGTTGCAGTTGCACCAGCTTGCAACATTCAATGTAACTACTGCAACCGTAAATATGATTGCGCCAACGAAAGTCGCCCTGGAGTCGTTAGCGAACTCCTGACACCGGAAGAAGCCGCACATAAAGCACTGGTAATTGCCGGAAAAATTCCCCAAATGACCGTTTTAGGAATTGCTGGCCCCGGAGATCCTTTAGCTAACCCAGAAAAGACTTTCCGCACTTTTGAATTGGTTGCTGACAAAGCCCCAGATATTAAACTGTGCTTGTCTACCAATGGTTTAATGCTTCCCGATCACGTCGATCGCATCAAACAACTCAACGTCGATCACGTCACCATAACTATTAATATGGTAGACCCGGAAGTAGGAACCAAAATTTATCCTTGGGTACATTACAGACGCAAACGCTACAGAGGTATCGAAGGAGTTAAAATCCTCCACGAAAGACAGATGGAAGGCTTGCAAGCACTCAGAGAAGCCGATATCCTCTGTAAAGTCAACTCAGTAATGATTCCCGGAATTAACGACGAACATTTAGCGGAAGTTGACAAAGTAATTCGGGAAAATGGTGCATTCTTGCACAACATTATGCCCCTGATTTCCGCACCGGAACATGGTACTCACTTCGGTTTAACAGGTCAACGTGGGCCTACACCCAAGGAACTGAAGGCGCTACAAGATAAATGTTCCGGCAATATGAAAATGATGCGCCATTGTCGTCAGTGTCGCGCCGATGCCGTCGGGTTGTTAGGTGAAGACCGTTCTCAGGAATTTACCAAAGATAAGTTCCTAGAAATGGCACCGGAATACAACCTAGATAAGCGCCAGGAAGTCCATGCAGCCATTGATAAAGTCCGTGAGGAACAAGAAGCTATCAAAGCTGCCAAAGCGTTAGCCAAGCAAGCTGCTAACACACCCAAAATTCTAGTTGCAGTAGCGACCAAGGGTGGCGGTTTAGTTAACCAACACTTCGGTCATGCTAGAGAGTTCCAAGTTTACGAAGTTGATGGCGTAAATGTGAAATTCGTCGGACACCGCAAAGTTGACCAGTATTGTCAAGGCGGTTTCGGTGAAGACGAATCTTTAGACGGCATGGTGAAGATGCTGGAAGATTGCAAAGCTGTCTTGGTTTCCAAGATTGGTCATTGTCCCCAAGAAACTTTGCAAAAAGCCGGAATTCAACCAGTGGAAGCTTACGACGTAATCGAAAAGGTAGCTTTGGAATTCTATTCCCAGTGGCTTTCTAATCAAACTGTAACAGTTTAACTTCCCTGCGGGGGTTATGAGTTACTTCGACAGTTATGAGTGATGAATTAATTCAAAACTCAATCCTAACTCAAAACTCTGTAAGGGCGGGTTTATCTAGATATTCTGTTGGTGTTGTTAGATCAATGGAAA
>JBAVZX010000345.1:0-3687 GCA_049589015.1 Phormidium sp.
AATAGCACTTAAGTGTTTAGTGAAAACAGCAGTTGTACCACTACCATCAGCACGATAAACTACACTAATAGGTCTATTTGGTAACTTGACTCCAGGGTTATCTTTGGCAATTTTCGGGTCGTTCCAAGTCTTAATTTGACCCAAAAATATGGCAGGTAATGTACTACGAGAAAGTTTTAGGGAAGTAACACCAGGTAAGTTATAACCCGCAACAACACTGCCTGCGGTCATCGGAATTAACACTACACCTCTGGAAACTTTTGCCATTTCCCCATCGGTCATTGCCACATCACTGGCACCAAAATCTACAGTTCCATTAATTAACTGTTGTACACCAGCACCGCTACCAACAGATTGATAGCTGATTTGAAGATTGGGATTACTTTTGTTGAATTCTGAGAACCAACGTTGATATAAAGGGGCTGGGAAAGATGCGCCAGCACCAGTGAGACGCACTCCACCTTGAGCTAAAAGTAATGAAGAATCGTTAGCTGTAGCACTTTGAGAATGTAAATGATTGGAAGCGATACTAGCAACAAAGAAGGCTGAAAGACACAGAAAAACCAGCAGGTTTCTCCGCTTTAATTGAACTCTAACCGACATAGTTTAACAATCTATTTAAGCTGTCGAATATTGAGAGTATGGTTAAGTGATAAAGGTCAGGTTAAGGAGTGTGTTTTACAATACAAAACTATACAAACTTTTACAATTTAGGAAAACGCTACGTTACTTAAGAGATGGGGCAGGCAGGATGCCCACCCCACAAGAATCAGGCAATAGATCAACCTGTGTTTCTCATTCCGGCTGCAATACCGTTGATTGTTAATAATGCACCTCGGAGGAGTTCGCCGCGACTGTGGCGGGAGTCGATGACACCTGTGAGGCTTTGGGATTTGCTTTGGCGCAGGCGTTTTAAGAGAGAAACTTGTAGGAATCCTAGAGGTACAATATTACCATTGCGGATTTGGACCGATCGCTGCAAATCAGGATCACCATCTAACAAACGTTTGTGATCGGTGATATTTAGTACTAACTCACGAGTCAAATGATACTCCTCAGCGATTTGAGCAAACAACTTTGCAAATCTGGGCAAATCTTCTGGGTTAGACAATTCTTTCATGTAGTAGTGGGCGATTTGTAAATCGACTTTTGATAAAGTCATTTCTACTTTAGAAATTACTACTTTGAAGAAAGGCCATTTGTAATAAAAGTAGCGCAGCAACTTCAAATTTTCTTGGGGATTTTCCTGCAAAAATTGATTGAGTGCGCTTCCGACACCGTACCAAGCTGGCAGTAAAAAGCGGCTTTGTGTCCAACTAAATACCCAAGGAATTGCTCTTAATGTGCTTAAATCTTTTTTCCCAGAACTGCGTCTAGCGGGACGTGAACTAATTTGTAATTGGCTAATTTCTTCAATTGGGGTTACTTGCATGAAGAAATCAATAAAGTCTGGTTGTTCGTAAATCAAAGAGCGATAATGTTCGCGAGATTTAGTGGACAATTCTTCCATGATTTCGTTCCAAGGTTCAATATTATCGAACCCTGTTCTGAGCAAGCTAGCTTGAATTACCGCTGTAGTAACAGTTTCTAAATTATACAAAGCTAATTCAGGCCAAGAATATTTAGAAGCTAGAACTTCGCCTTGTTCGGTAATTTTAATTCTGCCGTTGATTGTGTGTCCTGGCTGCGCTAAAATTGCCTCGTAGGAAGGGCCGCCACCACGTCCCACAGAACCGCCTCTGCCGTGGAAAATGCGGAGGGAAACGCCGTATTTACAGGCGATCGCTTCCAATGCTTTTTGCGCTTTGTGAATTTCCCAGTTACTACTTAAGAAACCAGAGTCTTTGTTGCTATCAGAATAGCCTAACATTACCTCCTGTAATGAAGAAGGTAAGGGACTGAAAGAAGCAACATTGTTGCCAACTTCCTTTTTCTTTTCTACTTCATGCTTTTGATAACCACCTGCCAGTAAAGAGCGATAAAATGGCAACTCAAACATAGTTTGCATGATTGAAGGAGCCTTTTGCAAATCTTCCACTGTTTCAAATAGTGGTACTACTTGCAGAGTTCCTTCACCTGTGGATGGATCGTAAAGTCCTGCTTCTTTAGCCAATAGTAAGACTTCTAACAAATCGCTAACATCATGGCTCATGCTAATAATGTAAGTTTGGCAAATTTCTTCACCAAACTCTCGCTGCATTTGTCGCACCACCCGCAAGGTTTCAATTGTTTCGCAAGTCTGAGGACTAAAGGGTAATTCGTTAGAAACCAAAGGTCGTCTTGTTTGCAGTTCCGAAACTAACCATTTGATTTTTTCATCTTCAGTCAATTCATTATACTGACAAGGTAATACTTGCAGATAATCAACTATTTCGTTAATTGTATCTGAGTGTCTGGTACTTTCTTGGCGGACATCTAAAGATGCTAAACAAAATCCGTAAACTTCAACCTGACAAATCAGTTGTTCTAAGTCGCGACAAATTAACCCTGTTTCTTGTAAGTTACGTTGAATTAATCGCAGTTGCGCCAAAAATTCTTCGGCTGTTTTATAGATGGGGTTTTGCGGTTTTTGTTGCAGAGATTCTGGTTGTAAAGCTTCACCTTTGTACAGTCGCCAATTGCGATCGCGTGTATACTCCAACCGCTTTTTCACATAAGATAACTTTAACCGATAAGGTTCTTGGCGATAGCGAATCGACAACTCTTCATAAACATCCGGCATTTGCAACCGATTTTGTTCCAGAGATTCTAACAACTCTGGCAAAACATCGCACCAGTGCAAAGACAAACTTAACCGATTAATTAATTTGTCTACTGAACCAATGTATTTCTCCAAAACTAAATGTCTTTGGTAACAAGCTGTTTGCCAAGTAACTGCTGGCGTAACAAAAGGATTCCCATCTCTATCTGACCCTACCCAAGAACCGAACTTACAAAAATTATGTCGGGGAGGACGCAGATTTCCCCACACACTTTTCAGTCCATTTTCTAACCTGTGATAAAGTTGGGGAATTGCTTCAAACAACACTTCTTGGAAATAGTGCAAAGCATAATCAACTTCATCTAAAACTGAAGGTTTAAACTGATGCAACTCATCAGTTCGCCACCACAAACGAATTTCTTCGGTTAACTCTTCTTTAAGTAACTTACCTTCCCAGGAATTTTCCGCTTCTTCTGTCAGGGTACTTCCTTCTTCTAAATCATCAAGTTCTTGAAGAATCTTGGCAATGTGGCGCTGTTTATCTCTAATTGTGTGCCGAACAATTTCCGTGGGGTGGGCGGTAAATACTAAGCGAATGTCCAAATTATCTATTAATCTTTGGACAGCTTGGGGCGGCATATTCAACTTTCGCAAGTAAGGAAATAACCATTGAAAAGTTCCCTTTTCCTTGCGTGACCAATTTGCGGCTTGCCAACTTTTTTCTAAGGAATCTGTTCCGGGAATAGTTTCTTTAGATTCGGCATCTAATTTGGTAAATGCTTGCAGTGCTGGATCGGGAATTTCGTGCTTAAACGCCATGCGTAAAGCTTGTTGTTGTGCCCTTTGGTCGTAGTGTTGTTCGACTATATTAATTAGTTGGAAATAAAGGGCAAAAGCACGCGCCGCCCGAATCGCATCATTGATTTCTAAATTTTGAATGATCCGAAAAACTTCTTCTTCTTGAAGGCTATCTCCCGTTGCTTGTC
>JBAVZX010000346.1:0-2323 GCA_049589015.1 Phormidium sp.
AAGTGGTGGCGCATCATTCGGTTTTCCGCACTGCTTTTGTCTGGGAATCTTTGGCTCAACCTGTGCAAGTTGTATTGCGACAAGTGGATGTGAAGCTTCAAACAACTGACTGGCGAGAGTTATCAGCGCCACAGCAGCAACAGGAATTAGAGGTGTTACTTGATGCCGATCGACAACTGGGTTTAAATTTTTCCGTAGCACCATTGATGCGTTTACATCTGATTCAATTGAATGAGAATACTTATGAGTTTATTTGGAGCCATCATCATATACTGCTAGATGGCTGGTCATTACCTTTGGTGTTTCAGGACTTGTGGACTTGTTATCAAGCAATTTCTCAAGGGAAAACTTTAAATGCTCAACTATCAGGAAGCTACCGTAATTATATTGCTTGGTTAGCGGCACAAGATGTAGCGAAATCACAAACTTATTGGCGAGAAAAACTGCAAGGATTTAGTGTTCCGACTCCTTTAACTTTTGATAAACCTTTGTCGAACCGAGAAAAAGGTAATAATGTCAGTTATGGGGAACAAGAAATAAAATTAAGTGTCTTAGCCACAAAAAATGCACAATCTTTTGCCCGAAAACATCAAGTGACATTGAATAATTTAGTGCAGGCAACTTGGGCAATACTGCTGTCTCGCTATTCTCAAGAAACCGATCTAGTTTTTGGTACAACTGTCTCTGGTCGTTCGCCTGCGATCGCTGGGGTAGAATCGATCGTAGGTTTATTTATTAACACCTTACCAATGCGGGTGCAAATAGAAGCACAGACAGAGTTACTAGGTTTGTTAAAGGATGTACAAGCACAATTAGTAGAATTAGAGCAATTTTCTTATAGTTCATTGGTGGAGATTCAAGCACAAAGCGAAGTCCCCAGAGGTACTTCCTTGTTTGAGAGCATACTGGTGTTTGAGAATTATCCAGTAGATAGTACTTTGGATGAAGAACAGGGAAGTTTTTCTTTCTCTAATTTTCGGGGTGTGGAACAAACAAATTATCCTTTAACAGTGGTTGTTGCTCCAGGGGAACAATTATTGCTGAAAGTGAGCTACGATGAAAACCGATTTGATGATGGGTCAATTAGTCGGATGTTGGGTCATTTTGTGACTTTGTTAGAAGGAATTGTGACCAATCCGAAACAACCAATTTCTCAATTAAATATGTTGAGTGAATCGGAACAACATCAACTGTTAATTGAGTGGAATAATACTCAAACAGATTATCCGGCAGATAAATGTATACATCAGTTGTTTGAGGAGCAGTGTTTAAGAACACCAGAAGCAATAGCAGTGGTGTTTAAAGAAGAAAAATTAACCTATCAGGAATTAAATAGTCGCGCCAATCAATTAGCGCATTATTTACGGTCATTGGGAGTAGAAGCAGAAGTATTAGTAGGGATATATCTAGAACGTTCCTTAGAGATGGTAATAGGAATGCTGGGCATACTCAAAGCCGGAGGAGCATACTTACCAATAGACCCAGAATATCCCAAAGAGCGATTAAACTTCATGTTTGCAGATACAGGGTTATCAATCCTCTTAACCCAAGAAAAACTAGGGGATAAACTAACAACAGTAACAACAGAAAACCTCAGAGTCATCTGCTTAAATACACAGTGGAATCAAATCGCTCAACAACCAGAAGAAAACCTCACAAATCAGAATACAGCAGAGAACTTAGCTCATATCCTGTACACATCAGGTTCCACAGGTCAACCTAAAGGAGTCAGCATAGTTCATCAGGGAGTAGTCAGATTATGTAAACAAATCGACTATCAGGTGAACTACCAAAAAGCCGTATTTTTACAAACAGCATCAATATCATTTGATGCAGCAACATTTGAGATTTGGGGAAGCTTACTTAACGGAGGAAAACTAGTACTATACCCAGGAGAAAAAGTAACTCTAGAGGAATTAGGAAGAGTCATAAAAGATAATGAAGTAACAACAATGTGGCTAACAGCGGGGTTATTTCATTTGATAGTAGATGAAAAAATAGAAGCGATAAAACCTTTGCGTCAAGTGTTAGCAGGAGGAGATGTATTATCAGTACCTCATGTGCAGAAATTTGTGCAAACAGTGGAAAATTGCCAACTGCTCAACGGATATGGACCGACGGAGAACACAGTATTTACTTGTTGTTATCAAATACCGAAAACATTGAATCCGAATAGTTCGATACCGATCGGACGACCGATCGATAACACGCAAGTATATATATTAGATAAAAATCGGCAAATAGTACCGATAGGAGTACCAGGAGAGTTGTACATTGGGGGAGCAGGATTAGCCAGAGAATATCATAACCGACCAGAATTAAC
>JBAVZX010000347.1:0-8197 GCA_049589015.1 Phormidium sp.
CGCTTATTCTATTTGTATCAAAAATTTGGTGAAAAAACTTTGTTTTTGCCTCCAGATAATCAAATAGGAATTGGTAATGCTTTTCACCAATTAGCCGAAAATTTTATTAATCTTGCTAAACAGGAACCAAAATTTAAAACTATATTTACACCTGGATTTGCACAGCTAAAAGTAGAAATAGTAGCGGCGCAAATGCAAGAATTATTTTATGAATTAGGCTTTTACCCTTATTTACAAACAGCTATTGCAGAAGATTCTAGCAAAGCAGCAACACTTTATCAAATTTGGCAAGGATTAATTACCCTGATTCGCCATTGGGCGGAATTATTAGTAAAAAATCGCCGTTATTGTAGTGCAGAAACAGTAATTGCCAAAACTTTAATTAGCGGAGAAGTTGACCTAGAACATAAAATAAGTTTACCAGATGGTACGCAACAAAAAATAACAGGAAGACTAGATAGCGTAATTTTTGACTTGGAAAAACGTCGCCTTTGCGTAGTTGAATATAAAACCTATAACCCAGCAGATCCTTCAGCCCAATTAGCCCAAGTTGCCATTTATAGTCATATAGTAAATATCAAAAAAAAGCTGCCTGTTGATTCAGCAGTGTACTGTGTACTACCAAAATTTATACAATATTACTATGATTGGGAAAAACTAGAAGAAACAGTCAATCAATTAATCCCTCATAAACTACAACAAATGCGCGAATGGCTAAAATGGGAACCGTCACAACCCAACATTCCCCCAAAAACACTACAACCCCATTTATGTGAAATTTGCCCCCAAAAACAGAAGTGCCAAACCCACTTTAACACCCCTCCTGAAAACTCTAACCAACCTTCCTCTCCTCCTCTGCGTTCTCTGCGTCTCTGTGGTTCAAAAACAGAAAATTCTCAACTCAACGCAGAGGAAATCGGACAACAACTAATAGATATTTTGCAATCATTTAAAATTGACGCAAACTATTTAGGTGCAGCGATCGGACCTGCATTTATTCGAGTTAAACTAAAACCAAACTTAGGGGTAAAAGTAGTTTCCATCTTAAATAGATCTGCTGACTTACAAGTACAATTAGGATTAGAAAATCGGCCATTAATTGAACCTCAAGCGGGATATGTCAGCGTTGACTTACCACGAAGCGATCGCCAAATTGCCCAATTCACAGACTACATTCAAACCGAAAAAATCCCCCCAACCGCAGCAGTAAAAATTGCCATTGGGATTGACTTAGACGGAAAACTAGTAGAAGCAGACTTATCCGATCCCAATACTTGTCATTTTTTAGTTGGGGGAACAACTGGGAGTGGAAAAAGCGAATTTTTAAGAAGCTTACTTTTAAGCTTGCTTTATCGCCATTCTCCCAATCATTTAAAAATAGCCTTAGTCGATCCAAAACGGGTAACATTTCCCGAATTTGAGCAGATACCTTGGTTATATTCGCCTGTAGTGAAAGATGGAGAAAGCGCGATCGAACTAATGACAAAATTAGTCACAGAAATGGAACAGCGTTACCAAATATTCGAGACAGCTAAATGCGGCGACATTAAAGCGTACAATCAACAAAGCAACAAACCATTACCTCGCCTAGTTTGCATCTTTGACGAATACGCGGACTTCATGGCAGAAAAAGAAATCCGAGATGCGTTAGAATTTAGCATCAAACGACTTGGCGCAATGGCAAGAGCAGCTGGTATACATTTAATTATCGCCACTCAACGCCCAGAAGCGAAAGTTGTGACTCCGCTAATTCGATCGAACTTACCAGGAAGGGTGGCGTTGCGTACAGCAAGTGAAGCAGATTCGGTGATTGTTTTAGGTGGCGACAGAAAAGCAGCAGCTTACCTGCTGGGGAAAGGAGACTTACTCTACCAAGTAGGCGCGAATTTCCAAAGATTGCAGAGCTTATTAGCTACAATAATCCAGTTGCCTGAAAAGTAAGGTTCATGGGAAAATCATCCGTTGACTTGTCTATCTCTAGGGGAAAATTTGAACATTTAACGCCCTTTTGCGCGGCAAACATATTAAATTTATTCATGCGTCCCGATCTATGTGCTATCTAGATGTCTAAACGCAAGTTGGAAACAGGGCGAAATTTTTGAGAGGACTGAACGAATGGGATTAATAATTTCAACTGCTAATATGAAAGGCGGCGTGGGTAAAACAACCCTCACCGTAAATTTAGCTGCTTCGTTAGTGAAAGATTTCGGTAAAAAAGTTTTGGTAGTGGATTTGGATAACCAAATTAGTGCCACTTTGAGTTTAATGTCTCCCCAAGACTTTTCTAAACGGCGGCGTGATAAACGGACATTAAGGCATTTAGTAAATAAAGCAATTAAACCGGATATTAAGCTGACAATTCCGATCGCAGATGTAATTAATCCATACATTTGCTCAGTCAAAGGATTGGATTTATTACCGGGTGATTTGGATTTATATGATGAATTTTTAGTCTCGGAAATGCTTTATGAAAAAGCAGTTCGTGCAGGTAGCAGTAACTTTGAGCAAGTTTGGATTAACTTTGAAAGAGAGTTAGTAGCAAATATTCTCAAACCTGTGCTTAAAGACTATGATTTCATCATTCTTGACTGCGCCCCAGGTTACAATCTTTTGACTCGTAGCGGTTTACTTGCTAGCGATTTTTACGTTTTACCAGCTAGACCAGAACCTTTATCTGTAATCGGTATTCAGCTACTAGAAAGACGCATTGCTCAACAAAGAGAAGTTCACAGAAATGAAGCGGATGTGAGAATTCAAATGTTGGGAATTGTCTTTACTATGTCAGCTAATTTATTATCAGGCAGATATTACAATCAAGTAATGCGAAGAGTCAATGAAGATTACAGTGCTACTAAATTGTTTAAAACTCGCATCCCTGTTGATGTGAATGTTTCTAAAGCAGTTGATACTTTTATGCCTGTAGTTTTGTGTAATCCCCAATCACCAGGAGCAAAAGCTTTTACCCAATTAACTCAAGAATTTCTCCAGAAAATTACGGTTGTCTCTAATACAAAACAGAATCCAGCTAAAATTGATTTTGGTGAATAGGGAACTAGGGACTGGGGATTAGGGATTAGGGACTGGAGATTAGGGATTGAGGATTGGTAATATCTAATCCGTTTCCGAATTATTGATCTTTCCTCTTCTCTTCCTCTGTGTCCTCTGCGTCTCTGCGGTTTCAATAATTAAGTTAAAAGCAGAGACGAAGTAATTTAATGATAGCGGAAACTCAAAGCAGGAAAACAGAATTTTCATCCTAAAATTATTTCCCAATCTCCAATCCCATCCTTCTAAAACTTCCCTTGTAACGCCGGAATACAACGTTCACAAAGTAGGGGATCTGATAAAGATTTGCCTACATTGATCGAGTAATTCCAACAACGATCGCACTTTTCCCCATCAGCCTTAACAATCCCAACACCCAGCTTTTCTGTTTGCAATTTATATTGCAAATTTGCTAAAGCATCAGGAGAATCTAACAATTCCACTTGAGAAGAAATGAACAAATAACGCAATTCATCCACCCCTTTAATCATTCCTGAATCTTGGGGAATAGTCTGAACTTCTAAAGTAATTGCTTGTGGTTCATTAGCTTCCGGGAGCAGTTTTTGCTCAACGATTTCCGCAGTTTTACCCAAAATTTCGGCTTTGTAAGTACTAATTTCTTCTAACCATTTCCCCCGGTCTTTTGCAAATAGTAAATAGCTTCGTGCATACCACAACGAGTAGAGCACTCCCACTATTTGAAAAAATGGTTCCAATAGAGGAACTCGGTTAATTACGCCTAAAGTTCCCCCAATTACATAGAGAGTGATAATTGTCGCCAGAATTAAACCAACCGTAATTAAAGGTTGATTGTAATTGCGGACAAACTCTCCGAAATTAACATTTAATTCTTGCAAAACCGGGTACTTTTTAGTACTAGTAATTGCCCCAGGTTTCGTGTATGGTTCAGCATCAATCACCTTTGGTTCCGGTGGGGTTTCTGCTAATAATTCGACAATTTCCGGGTTTAATTCCGCCAATTGTTCGCGCAGTTTTGCATCAGCAACATAAAGTAAAACTTTCGCTTCTAAAGAAGAACCGATCGTTTTTTCACTCCGCGCCTGTTCCATAACTTTATTTACTTCTTGGCGCAGTTGTCTGAGTTGTTGCCATTTAGTAGCTAATTGGGGATTTTTCCAGCTTTCATCTATTTTTACCCAACCTGCTTCAAACACAGATTGGTAAGGAGTTGCGTAAGGGATAAATTGCCAGATATCTTCCGCAGTGTGGCATAATACTGGTGCGATCGCTTTGGCTAAGTTTTCTAGTGCGATCGCTAAAACCGTTTGACAGCTGCGACGACGGAAAGCATCAGTAGCACTGATATACAAACGATCCTTCGCCACATCCAAATAGAAATTAGACAAATCAACCACACAGAAATTTTGCACCGTTTGGAAAAAGCGGAAAAATTGGAAACTCTCAAAAGCAGCTTCCACCTCTCCAAAAACCTCCGTCATTCGATGCAACATATAACGATCTAACTCCGGCAATTCGTTATATGGAACAGCATCCTTTTGCGGGTCAAAATCATGCAAATTCCCCAACAAAAACCGCGCCGTATTGCGGATTTTACTGCGGATATCACCCATTTGTTTCAGCAGATTTTTCCCCAAAGGCACATCAGTAGAATAATCTACCGACGACACCCACAACCGCAAAACATCAGCACCATAAGCTGGTTCTTCCTTCTGATTTTTCCCACCCTCAATCACAATACTTGGATCGACAACATTCCCCAAAGACTTACTCATTTTCCGGTTCTGTTCATCCAAAACAAAACCATGAGTCAAAACAGTTTTATAGGGAGCACAACCATTACTCGCCACACTAGTTAACAAACTAGATTGAAACCAACCCCGATGTTGATCCGAACCTTCCAAATAAATCTCAGCAGGATAATGTAATTCCGGGCGTTGATTTGCCACAGCAGCCCAAGAAGAACCAGAATCAAACCACACATCCATCGTGTCAGTTCCCTTCCGATACTTCTTAGCATCCTTGCGGTATTTCTCCGGCAAAAGTTCCTCCACCGAAAGTTCCCACCAAGCATCAGAACCCTTTTCAGCAACAATACTTTGAACGTGAGAAATCGTCTCTTCAGTTAACAGCGGTTCCCCAGTTTCTTCATCATAAAAAACCGGAATTGGTACACCCCAATTACGCTGACGAGAAATACACCAATCAGAACGTTCCGCCACCATTGGCGTAATCCGATTTTCCCCTTGGGCGGGAATCCATTTCACTTCCGAAATTGCCTTTAAAGCAGCTTCCCGGAAACCAGCAACCGAAGCAAACCATTGTTCAGTCGCCCGATAAATCGTTGGTTTTTTCGTTCGCCAATCATAAGGATATTTGTGTCGATAAGGTTCTTCCTTCAGCAACACATTTTCCTTCTTCAACGCCTCCACAACAGCAGCGTTACCCTTATCCAGAACATTCAAACCCGCAAATTGTCCCGCTTCTTCCGTGAAATTTCCATCAGCATCAACCGGAGAAAACGCAGGTAAATTGTAACGTTTACCGACTTGAAAATCCTCATCCCCATGTCCCGGCGCAGTGTGTACTAAACCTGTACCGGAATCAGTGGTAATGTAATCGCCACCGATGACAATGGGACTTACTCGGTCATAAAGTGGATGCTTATAAGTACAATGTTCAAAAGACCGACCCACACCAACAGCCCGAACAGTAAACTTTACGCCAAAAGTAGTAGATAACTGTTGCACCAAATCATTAGCAACAATTAAATACTTAAACTTGCAGAGTTTTTCGCCTTTTTTGTCAACTTCTACCACAGCGTAGAGCAAATCAGGATTCACCGCTACAGCCATATTTGCCGGAATTGTCCAAGGTGTAGTCGTCCAAACAGCGACTCCCAACTCTGGCAAATAAGGTTTTAGGGCTTCCTGCAACTCATCTGCTACGCTGACCACAGGGAAAGCAACGTAAAGACTGCGGGAAACGTGAGTCGGGTTGCCCTTATCATCTTCAGGATATTCCAATTCCGCCTCTGCCAAAGCAGTTTTAGAACTCGGACTCCAGTGAACAGGTTTTACACCCCGATAAACGTAACCCTTCAAAACCATTTGTCCGAAAACACCAATTTGCGCCGCCTCATATTCCGGTTTTAAAGTCAGATAAGGATTTTCCCAATCTCCCCAAACACCGTAACGCATAAAGCTGCGTCGTTGTTCATCCACAGTTTTCAAAGCAAAATCTTGGGCTTTTTGGCGCAATTCCAGAGGCGTGAGGTTTTTTCGTTCCTCTGGTTTCATTTGCTGCAAAACTTTTAACTCAATCGGCAGCCCGTGACAATCCCAACCAGGAACATAACGCACCTTGCGCCCTTTAAGCAACTGGTAACGATTAATAATATCCTTGAGAATCTTATTCAGGGCATGACCAATGTGCAGGGAACCATTGGCATAAGGTGGCCCATCGTGCAATACAAATATATCGCCCGGATTGTTTTGGGACAATCTTTCGTAAATCTGATTTTCGGCCCAAAACTTTTGGATTTCTGGTTCCCGCTTGATAGCGTTTGCACGCATATCAAAGTTAGTTTTGGGCAAATTAACGGTGTCTTTGTAGCTTTTATTTTCTGTGGTCATTGTGTAGAAGAAAGTTTTGAGTTTTGAGTTTTGAGTTGTAGGGGCGGGTTTTGTCCAGAGATTGTTTATGGGTGACAAAGGTTATCTGCTAAACCCCCCCTACATGAACATCTCCCCATCTTCCCACCTCCCTATCTCCCAAATTACCCCTTCTCAATTTCGTCAAACGGACTTTCTGGGGGTGAAGTAGGCAGATTTTTCTTTGCTGCATCTTCCACAGCTTCTTCTACCAGTTTAGGGTCTGGAAGGTTGGGGCGAACTAGTTCCGGTGTTTCGCTTGAAGTTGTTTCTACATTTAGTTTGACATCAAGTTCTGGTTGTGGGTTTTCTGGGGTAATTTCGGTGATTGTTACCTCAACGGTAGGAGAGGTTGCGACTGTTTCTGCGGAACTTGCAGCTGGAGGAGTAACAGTTGGTTTAACTTTTGGCTGTTTTGCCATTTTCGGTTTTCCGCCCACTTGCCCTTTGAGATTACTAAATAATCCTGTGAGTTTTTGGGGGAGTTGGGAAACTGTTTCCGGTAAGGATACCTTGGAAGCTTTAGATTTGAGGTTTTCGGTAAGGTGTTTTGCCTCAGTTAAAACTTTTTCGGTTGCTTCTTCTGTGCTGGGTAACTCCGTTTGTTGCGATTTGGGAACTAATTCTCTGCGTAATGTCAGGGTTTGCCAACCAAACCAACCTAACAGGGCAACACTAGCAATTTGTCCTAGCAGAACTCCACCTGTAATTCTGCCAGCACAAATCCACAAAACTAAAGCATAAAACAGTCCGACACCACTCCAATAAAAATCGCTCTTACGGTGGATTTCTGGTAAGAAAAATGCGGCAAGGTAAATACCAAGGCTACCTATACCGACAACTAATGCCAAAATGTATGCGAGCATAGGCTCAATTCCCCGTCTAATTAAACGGCTGCTTATACCCGCTAATTTTACCCTTTCGATCGCAGTCTTAATTTCTTCTTCCACGACAACATAGAAAGTTACCGCTAACCTGAAGGAGAAAACTTTCGCAAGCATAGCAGAATTAAGTAATAAGTCCTATGGCACTACAGAGTTTTGGTGTAATTGGTTTAGCAGTGATGGGTGAAAACCTAGCATTAAACGTAGAACGTAATGGTTTTCCCATTTCTGTGTATAACCGCACCGCAGAAAAAACAGATGCGTTCATGCAGACACGCGCCCAAGGCAAAAATGCCGTAGCCACCTACAGCATTAAAGACTTTGTTGCGTCCTTAGAACGTCCCCGCAGAATCTTGATTATGGTGAAAGCTGGTGCGCCTGTGGATGCGGTAATTCAAGAATTGAAACCTTTCTTGGAAGAAGGCGACATTATTATCGATGGTGGTAACTCTTTGTATGACGATACTGCACGTCGCACCCGTGAGTTAGAACCCCAAGGTTTCCGGTTCATTGGGATGGGTGTTAGTGGTGGTGAAGAAGGGGCGTTAAATGGCCCCAGTTTAATGCCTGGTGGAACTACTAGTTCCTACGAATATCTTGAGCCAATTTTTACCAAAATTGCGGCCCAAGTGGATG
>JBAVZX010000348.1:0-2519 GCA_049589015.1 Phormidium sp.
ATTGTATATAGGGGTGTATCGCCAGTAGGATGAGTGAATAAGATCGCAGAGGTAGTCTAAAGAAGCAAGTTTGAAAGTTGCTTTAATACCTTTAGGAGAGTCACAATGGCTAAAGTAAATCCTGTGCAATTACAGAAAGATTTGAAAGGAATTAATTACCCTGCAAGTAAGCAAGATTTAGTTAAGCACGCTCAACAAAAAGGCGCTGATGAAAAGGTTTGTGCGACTTTAGAAAAGTTACCCGATCGCAACTACGAAACTCCGACTGAAGTTAGCAAAGCTGTCGGACAAATAGAATAGTAAATCAGAGATTTAGGGCAGTTAATTCGCTGTATTATATTCGTTGTTATAGTAGGTGTCAGGAGTGAGAAATTAGAGATATTAGTTTTCTATTTTAGCTCTTCTGATTCCTGCTATGAAAGTGTTAGCCTAAGTAAGCTTTTTTAACTTGTTCATTTTTAAGTAAGTCAGAGGCTTTTCCTGATAAGGTAATACAACCTGCTTCTAAAACATATCCGCGATCGGCATTTTCTAAAGCTAAATTAGCATTTTGTTCAACTAACAGGATAGTTACGCCTGTAGAACGAAGATTTTGGATAATTGTAAAAATTTCTCGGACAATTGCCGGGGCGAGTCCTAAACTAGGTTCATCTAATAATAGTAGTTTGGGGCGACTCATTAGGGCGCGTGCGATCGCTAACATTTGCTGTTCTCCCCCGCTAAGAGTTCCCGCTAGTTGCTGGCGACGTTCTGCTAAACGCGGAAAGATTTCAAACTGATGTTTAATATCTGTTTTAATTTCTGTTTTATTATTATGAATATAAGCACCCAATTCTAAATTAGCTAACACAGTTTGTCTGGCTAATATTCGCCGTCCTTCAGGAGAATGGGCGATCCCAAGTTTCACTATTTCATGAGGTTGGCGGCGGTTAATATTACGCCCTTCATAAATAATGTCGCCATTTTTAATATTAACTAACCGAGAAATTGCCCGTAATGTTGTACTTTTTCCTGCACCGTTAGCCCCAATTAAGGTGACGACTTCGCCACTATTAACAACTAAGTTAATATCTTTTAAAGCTTGAATTCCACCATAGTTAACCGAAAGATTGTTTATTTCTAAAAGTCTCGACATAATTGATTAAAGCCTGTTAATTCAGTGTGTTACACAAATTTGTTTTTTTGAACCGCGTTCGCGTAGCGGTGCGTAGCACTTAGACGCGAAGAGCGCGAAGAAAGAGAAGAGAGGAAGAAGAGGAAGATGGTAAATAACCGAATTTTGTATTACTCGTCTCCTAAGTATGCTTCAATTACGGCAGGATCATTTCTGACTACAGCAGGTTCACCTAAAGCTATTAATTGACCGAAATCTAAAACGGCAATTCTGTCACATAAACCCATAACTAAGGGTACATGATGTTCAATTAAAATAATAGTTAGGTTAAAGCGATCGCGAATTTCCCGAATGAATTCACTCAGTTGATGTTTTTCGTTAGGATTCATTCCAGCAGCGGGTTCATCTAATAGTAATATTGTCGGTTCTAAGGCTAAGGCGCGGGCAATTTCTAAGCGACGTTGATCGCCGTAGGGGAAGTTTTTGGCTTTTTCGGTGGTGCGATCGATCAAACCCATCATTGACAACAATTCTAAAGCCTTTTGTTTCGTTTCTTTCTCTCGCTCATTAGCCACAGGTAAAGCCAACATCCCCGACACCAAAGCAGATACAGGATGAATATTTCTACTATGAATATGTCGCCCAATCATCACATTTTCCAAAGCCGAAAGTTCACCAAACAAACGAATATTTTGGAAAGTGCGAGAAATACCTTTACTAGCAACTTGGTGCGGACGAAGTTGGGAAATTTCCTCACCTTGATAAATCAATTGTCCACTAGAAGGCGGTAGCAAACAAGTAATCAAATTAAACAAAGTCGTTTTTCCCGCCCCATTCGGACCAATTAAACCAAAAATCTCATGTTTTTGTACAGAAAAGGAAACATTATTTACCGCCACTAAACCACCAAAGCGACGAGTTAAACCTTTGGCTTCTAGAATTGAGTTGTCTTTCGATAAATCTTGTTGGCTCATAACTACTAAGTATACCTTAAGAGCGATGCAGTATATCACTAAATGCGCCTATATAAAAATTCCTAATTAACAAGTTTGAGAAATGCTAATACTGTAGTATTATTTGTTAAATAAAATTTTCAAATCTGGAGAAATAAGAATGAAATTTCCATCCAATCATAAAAAACTGACAGCATCTTTAGCATTATTAGGAGTTTTAGCAATTACAGCTTGCGGACAAGGAAATCAACAAGCTACCGACACTCCAGCTAATCAAACAACCACGACGACAAATACTCCAGCCGCAACTCCCGCAGCGAATACAACAACTACTACCGCAGGAGTTCCACCAACAGGAAATGATTGTCCCGCTGACGCACCAATTAAAGGCGTAGATACTACAAAACGCGGTAAAATTTATCACAATACTACCTATCCAGACTACAAACAAG
>JBAVZX010000349.1:0-1826 GCA_049589015.1 Phormidium sp.
CTGTGTTCATCCGTGTTCATCTGTGGATATCTGTGGTAAAAAATCCGAAAATAGAGAATCTTTTGTTTTAGAGATTTTTTTGAACCACGAAGACACGAAGGACACGAAGAAAGAAAAGATAAGATTCTAATTTTAGCAAAATGATAACCAATATTAACTTAAATATAGCTGAAGAAATCCGGGTGCGTGGTACAGTCCAAGGAGTAGGATTTCGCCCAACAGTTTATCGCCTTGCTAAACTTTGTAATTTACGAGGTGAAGTTTGTAATGATGGGGAAGGCGTACTGATTCGAGTTGTCGGAACTGCTGAAGCTGTAGAAACTTTTATCGATCGACTTCAAGAAGAATGTCCGCCTTTAGCAAAAATTGAAGCGATCGCACGTTCTCCCCTACCTCAACCACCAGACTACACCGATTTTACCATTACTCAAAGTATCAGTAATAAAGTCAAAACCAGCATTACTCCCGATGCTGCAACTTGTCCTCAATGTAAAGCAGAAATATTCGATCCTTTTAGCCGTTGGTATCGTTATCCCTTCACTAATTGTACACATTGCGGCCCTCGATTAAGCATTGTTCGGGCTATTCCTTACGATCGCCGCAACACCAGCATGGCAAATTTTAATATGTGTGCGGATTGCGCGAAAGAATATGCAGATGTCACAAATCGCCGCTTTCACGCCCAACCTGTCGCCTGTCATTTTTGTGGCCCAAAAGCTTGGTTAGAACGAGCAGATGGTAAACCCATTGTATCAGATATGTTTTCAATGTTGGACGATGTGGACGCAGTTTGTACTTTGTTGCAACGCGGGGAAATTGTTGCTATTAAGGGCATTGGTGGAATACATCTCGCTTGTGATGCTACCAACGAAACAGCAGTGCAAAAACTGAGAGAACGCAAACATCGCTATCACAAAGCCTTTGCTTTGATGGCGAGGAATTTAGAAATTATCGAGAAGTATTGCGTCATCAATGAGTTAGAAAGGGAATTGTTAGAAAGTGCGGTTGCTCCGATCCTACTATTAAAATTAAAAGACAATCAGGAAGAAATTTCCAAACCTATTGCTGCTTCCGTCGCCCCTAATATTAAATCTCTCGGTTTCATGTTGCCTTATACACCGTTGCATCATCTGATTTTGCGGCGAATGGAACGTCCGATCGTCCTCACTAGCGGCAACATTTCCGATGAACCGCAATGTATTACTAATGAAGTAGCAAAAGACAAGTTGAGTAAAATCGCTGATTATTTTTTACTACATAATCGAGATATTGTCAATCGGGTTGATGATTCGGTAGTGAAAGTAGTAGGAAATCGCCCCCAAATCTTACGTCGTGCGCGTGGTTATGCCCCTGCGCCAATCCGCCTGCCATCAGGATTTGAACAAGCTTCTCCTATTTTAGCAATGGGGGGTGAATTGAAAAATACTTTTTGTTTGTTGCGGGAAGGAGAGGCGATTGTATCGCAGCATTTGGGGGATTTAGAAAATGTGGCGGCGCTGACAGCTTATCGAGAAACATTGGAATTGTATTTGCATTTGTTTGAACATAAACCAGAAGCGATCGCACTAGATCTCCATCCCGAATATCTCTCAACCAAATTGGGTAAAGAATTAGGAATTAATCCCGTCTATTCTATTCAACATCATCACGCCCATATTGCAGCTTGTATGGCAGAAAATGGGATAAGTTTAGAAACTAAACCGATTTTGGGAATTGCCTTAGATGGTTTAGGTTATGGTGAAGATGGCACGCTTTGGGGTGGGGAGTTTCTCTTAGCAGACTATCGCAGCTATGAAAGATTGGCAAGTTTCAAACCAATTGCTATG
>JBAVZX010000350.1:0-8312 GCA_049589015.1 Phormidium sp.
ATGCAATGCAATCACTGGGAATGCGGTTGTTATTGGATACAAAAGAACAAGATAAAACTAGGTTTTTTAGTTTAAATCCGGTGTTGAAACAGTATATTAAAAACCGATATACTGAAAGAAACAATTACTACCTACCAAACTCTATCACCAATGTATGAAAGCAATTGAAACCACAGCCACAATTAATGAAAATGGCGAACTTACACTAACTAGATCGATCGCTGGAAGTTAGCAAACCACAGCCGTTTCGTGTTATCGTTTTACTTCCCGAAGAAGACGAAATCGATCCTGATGAAACACCAACAGAAATAGTTATAGAAGGAATTAGACAAGGTTTACACGAAGCTTTAACAGGACAAACTCTACCCCTCTCCGAAATGTGGGAAGATATTGATGCAGAGTGAACCTTGTTTAAAAAACCTTACTAAATTTACCAAATTTGTTGAAGATTCAAGACAAATCCTGGTAAAACATCTTCTCCTGATAAAATAACCGGAGATTCTAAAACTTCAACTTCTCTACCTTGTCGGTAAATTTCTACTCTTCGGGAATCTCGCACAATCAACCATCCCAAACGAGTACCATTTTCTAAATACTCTCGCATTTTTTCTTGAGTTGCTGTTAAACTATCACTAGGAGAAAGTAACTCAACTACAAAATCAGGACAAAGAGGCAGAAATCGTCTTTTTTGTTCAACAGTTAAAGCATCCCAACGTTCTAAAGGTATCCAAGCAACATCAGGAGAACGGTCTGCACCATTTGGTAATTTAAAACCAGTGGAAGAGTCAAAAACTACACCCAATTTATTTTGCTCATTCCAAATCCAAACTTGTGCAGTTAATCCAGCATTGCGGTTTCCCGTTTCTCCTCCCGTCGGTGGCATAATAATTAATTCTCCATTAGCATTGCGTTCAAATCTCAAATTGCGGTTATCCTGACATAGCTGGAAAAATTGCTCGTCTGTCAGTTTAATTATGGAATTGAAGTTAACGGTGAGAGCATTCATTTTGAAATTTTATATTAGGTTTATATTAGGGAATGGTTATGATTGTTATTTTATTTTGGTAATTGCTGATTTGTGCGTTCGCGAAGCGATGCGTAGCATTATCGCGCAGCGATGCGTAGCATTATCTCAGATCTTGCACCAAGGCTAAAAACCGGGTTTCTTGCCAATAACTAAACCTGAAACCCTAGATTTTCCGTGAAGAAACCCGGTTTTTCAAGTCTTGTTGAGAGTGGTGCAAGATCTCAGTTATCGCAAAGCGATGCGTAGCATTATCGCAAATATGTGAGTCTCAACCCAACACTCTCGGAAAGAAGGAGACAAAGGGACAAGGGGACAAACGGACAAAGAGAATTCAAAACTCAAAACTACCCCGACTCTCCCCAACTCTGTACGGGCGGGTTTAGCAGACAATTTTTGCATCTTACAAACAATTTCTGGACAAAACCCGCCCCTACAAACTCAAAACTTTCCCAGTCCCCAGTCCCCAGTCCCCCTAAATCGGGCTATAACCACTGTTTTGGTCTTGAAACTCGCGAGAAGCGCGTGCTGGATCAGCACCTTCATTACGTACCCGGCGGCGCAAGTCGCCCACATCGGGAGAGATTTTCAAAGCTTCATCACCACTGATTTTGCCCATTAGTAGCAAGTCACACAAAGCTTGGTTGAGTACTTGCATACCTTCATCTGCACCATTTTCTAGCAAGTGATAAGCTTCTTCCTCATTACTCTTGGCTAGGTAATCTTGCATTGCGGGGGTGTTAATCAAAATTTCGTGGGCTGCGGTGCGTCTACCATCTGTAGTTTGCAGCAAAGCTTGGGCAATTACAGCTACTAAAGAATCTACTAGTTGAATTCGCATCGGACCTTGTTCATCTGGGTTATAAATACCCAACAAACGGTTGATGGTATTTAAAGCGCTACGGGTGTGGAGAGTTCCGAAGACTAAGTGACCAGTTTGGGCTGCTTTTAGGGCGGTATCTACGGTTAAGCGATCGCGCATTTCCCCAATTAATATCGCATCTGGGTCTTCTCGTAAAGCCGCCCGTAAAGCATGGTGGAATTCATAAGTATGTAACCCCACTTCCCGTTGACTAACTAAGCATTTATTGGAAGTATGAACAAACTCGATCGGATCTTCGATCGT
This sequence comes from Phormidium sp., assembly GCA_049589015.1. Taxonomy (GTDB): domain Bacteria; phylum Cyanobacteriota; class Cyanobacteriia; order Cyanobacteriales; family Aerosakkonemataceae; genus Floridanema. The sequence continues at coordinate 2,151 of JBAVZX010000350.1, forward strand.
GATAATATGCTTTTGCTGCGTCTCGTTCATGTAGCGAATCATCGCCGCCAAAGTCGTTGATTTCCCCGAACCTGTCGGCCCTGTCACCAGAATTAAACCTTGAGGACGTTTGAGCAAAGTTTTCAGTACAGGCGGTAATCCCAAACTATCAATAGAAGGTACTTCCAGCGGAATTAACCGCAACACCATTGCGCCGCCTAACAATGACTCAAAGCAATTCACCCGACAGCGGACAAAACCAGGATAATAAATCGCCGTATCTAATTCCTTTGACTCTTGAAATCTTTTCAGCTGATCTGGCGCGAGGATTTCATTGAGGTACTGGTGAAACAGTTCTGGGGTAATGCGGTCATGATTTCCCACAGGGATCATCTGTCCGCGAATGCGATATCTGGGTACTTCTCCCACCCGGATATGAATATCAGATGCTTGTTGAGTTTGGGCGTGTTTCACCATCCGTTCAATGGAAGGAAACACCGAAGGATGGCGAGGACGTGGTTCTTGTTCAGCACCTTTTTTTCCCCGACGAGGTGGCACAGGCATTCCTTGTAACCCAGTTTTCAGCTTAGTTCCTTCTTCTATTTCCGCTTCCCCTTCATCTTCATGCAGTGGGAGTTCTGGGGAAAGAGTTTCTTGTTGTAACTGAGTGGGTGAGTTAATCCCAGGTGTTTTATTTTCTGCTATTTCGGCAATAAATTCTCCAGCATTGTCCATTTGAGTAATTCCAGACCTGTTTGAACTGTTCATTTGATGTTCCCTTTTGTGAATAACGTTAACGAAAATCTTTCAATCTGAATCAAGATAGAAGTATCATTAGCAATCTTGAAGACGATCGGGAAAAATAAGAGAAATAGCTGCTTTTGGTGCAGCAAATATACAAAAATTTTATTAAGTCAATTTAAGGGTGGATTTTCGATCGCCATCATTGCTAACTCTACTAATCATTCCTTTGACTAAGTTTCCTTGATTAAACGGTAATCTATATGAGAATAGCGCATAGTCTTGCTGATTGGCTGGAACGTCGTTGGGTTGTGCCTGCTTACAGTGGTTGGGTTTTAGGGGGTTTTTCTTTGTGTTTTTTAGCAGCAGCCATTAATACTATGGCTGGATGGTTATATGTAATTAGTGGAGTGAGTTTTGCTTTGTTGGGAATGGCAGCGACTTTGCCGATCAGATCGCTTCATCGCATTCACTTACAACGTCTCCCCATTCAACCAATTAGTGCTGGCGACGAACTGACTATAGAAATACAATTACAGAATCACAGTTCTCAACCAAAAACTTTACTGCAAATTCGAGATTTAATTCCTTTTGTTCTTGATCAACCTGTTTCTGGTGTAATTGAAACAATTTTGCCTCAGCAAACTTACCGTTGGGTTTATTACCAACCAACTCAACAACGTGGTATTTACCGCTGGCATACTACTCAATTACGCACTGCTACACCTTTGGGTTTATTTTGGTGTCGTCGAGAGAGCCAACTTCCCGCTACAGCCATAGTTTATCCTACAGTTTTACCTTTGACTACCTGCCCTTTGATAGATGAAATTGGCCAAGAAGATAGCCCTCAATATTTTAGTCGCGATCGGCGTTCCCAAGCTGCCAACCAAGACTTAACCCGATCGCTTCGCCCCTACCGTTGGGGAGATCCCTTCCGCCTTGTTCACTGGCGTAGTAGCGCCCGTTACGGCGAGTTGCGCGTCCGCGAATTAGAAGTATTTACAGGCGGTCAAGAAGTGATTATTTGTTTAGATAGTGGGACGCTTTGGGATAACGAAAAGTTTGAACAAGCAGTAATTGCCGCTGCTTCTTTGTATTTCTACGCCACTCGCACTCAACTAAGTGCTAAACTTTGGACTGCTAACGCTGGTTTACTGCAAGGTCATCGCGTTGTTTTAGAAGCACTAGCATCGGTTAACTTTGGCGAAACATCAGGCGACACCGCCCCACCAGATCAGCCAATTGTTTGGTTAACTGCCAATTCTTTAAGTATTAATTCTTTACCCGCTGGTAGCCGCTGGCTATTATGGCCCGATAACTCCACCACACCAAAATCAATGGTACGCGATCGCCCAGGCATCTTAATTCAACCAGAACAGCAATTGCAAACTCAATTACAATCAGGGATTAGGAACTAGGGACTGGGTAAGTTTTGAGTTGTAGGGGCGGGTTTTGCCAAAAGATTTTCTGTGATTAACAAAGGTTGTTTACTAAACTCAGATCTTGCACCAGGGCTAAAAACCGGGTTTCTTGCAAATAGCTAACCCTGAAACCCTAGATTTTTCGTCAAGAAACCCGGTTTTTCAAGGCTTGTTGAGAATGGTGCAAGATCTGAGTAAACCCGCCCGTACAGAGTTTTGAGTTAAAGAGTCTCCTTGTCCCCCTGCTTCTACCTTCCCCCTTTTCCCTTCCTTCTGCCTTGGAGCCTTCTGCCTTGGAGCCTTCAGATTGCTATCCTGAATAGAGTCCCTCTGCTAAGACTTCAACCATGAGCAAACAACCTGCCCGTATTTGTATATTAGGTGGAGGCTTTGGCGGTCTCTACACTGCGCTACGCTTAGATTCGCTACCTTGGGAAAATGAGGAAAAACCGGAAATTGTGCTGGTTGATCAAAGCGATCGCTTCCTCTTCACTCCCCTACTCTACGAACTCCTCACCGGAGAATTACAAACTTGGGAAGTCGCACCAAATTTTAGTGAAATTCTCAGAAACACAAATGTTCGGTTTTGTCAAGGAGTTGTTTCGGGAATTGATCTAGAACAGCAGCGAGTTCAATTGCAGGATGGCTCAGAAATACCATACAACAAGCTAGTTTTGGCTTTGGGTGGGGAATCTCTTTTGGATATAGTACCAGGAGCCGAGGCTTATGCTTTCCCCTTCCGTTCCCTAGCGGATGTTTATCGTTTAGAAGAAAGATTGCGAGTTTTAGAAGCTTCCGACATAGATAAAATTCGGGTAGCGATCGTCGGTGCAGGTTATTGTGGAGTGGAATTAGCTTGTAAATTAGCCGATCGCTTAGGAGATAGAGGGCGCTTTCGACTCATTGAACAAGGCGATCAAATTCTCCGAACATCCCCAGAATTTAACCGAGAAACAGCACGAAAAGTATTAGAAGCTAAGGATATTTGGATTGATTTAGAAACTACAGTAGACTCGATTACTCCTGATAGTATTTCCTTACTTTATAAAGGGCAAATAGACACAATTCCCGCAGAAGTAGTAATCTGGACTGTGGGAATGCGGGGGTCGAGTGTAGTTAAAAATTTGCCCCTCAAACAAAACCAACGTGCTCAATTAATCACTACACAAACTCTCCAAGCAATTGATCATCCAGAAATTTTCGTTTTAGGAGATTTAGCAGACTGTCGTGATGGTGATGATCAACAAGTTCCGGCTTCGGCGCAAGTAGCTTTTCAACAATCTGATTTTGTAGCTTGGAATATTTGGGCGGCTTTAAGCGATCGCCCCTTACTGCCTTTCCGTTATCAAAATACAGGTGAAATGCTAATTTTAGGAACCCAAGATGCCACACTCAGTAGTATGGGTTTGCAATTAAATGGTCAGTTAGCCTATAGTTTGCGCCGTCTGATTTATCTCTGTCGGATGCCCGATTTAAACCATCAATTGCGAGTTGGCGTGAATTGGATCGCAAGCCCAATTTTGGAATTATTGACTAACTAAGGTTGCTGTATATCTGGAGTAGTCGCATTATCTTTTGACCTTTAAATCAAAGGTTGTGTTTCCAGCATTGCATCTAAATCCAAAGCTGCTAGGTGCTGATAAGCTTGTTCGATGACTCGTTTACCTCGGAGAAAGCCAGTATTAGCACCTGGACAAAGGTAATTTAGCGTATCTGGGGAAAAGCGATCGCGCAACAAAGCCACACTCCGAAGTTGTCGCCGCCAATGGAAAGTCTTAGAAGTTCGCAAAGGAACAGGTAAACCTTGCTGATTTGGTAAAAGATGACGACCAGAAAATAATACACCCCCTTGAGTGTCCGAATAAACACAGGAAGAACCAGGAGAATGTCCAGGTGTCCAAATAACTTGAGTCTGAGGAGTGAGATGAAACTCCTGCCCAAAAGTCGTTACCTCTAAATCAGGCAAAAAATAAGCTTCCTGTTCTTGAATTAAGATTTGACAACCGAAAGCTGCTTGAATCTCCTTTACCTTGCCAATACCGCCGCGATGAGTAATGATCAACCAAGAAACACCACCCTGATCCTGCAAAAATTGTTGATTTTCGTGATCCCAAGCCGGACAATCAACCAAAATGTGGGTTTGGTTTTCTACAATAAGGTAGGCTGTTGCTCCCAACGTATCTCGATTGGGTGGAAAGGCAGAAATAGTGTCCAAGACAGCCCTTGCTAGTTTGGACATAACATGATTCTCATATTGCTCTTATTACTGGGAATAGCTACTTACTTTATCGTGAAGCGTAGCGTCGCTGGCATCACCACAACGCCAATTTGGTTATTGTGGTTGGTGATGATGGCACCACCGTTTGTATGGACTGGTTGGATTTTAGCTTACGGCAGAAATCGACCAATGCCAGCAGTCTTGTTAATTGGTGTGTTCTTTGCTTCCTTAATTGTGTACACTTTCCTGATTCAAAAGGGACGAATACAACCGAAAGTGAAAGCAAATGAGACAACAAATAACTCTAAAACACCTGGAACAGCTAAGTCAGCTGATGCCGAAGCGTCAAAAGTACGCCCCATCAATAAAGAAGAGGAAGCTCAACTGCGGGATTGTTTCCCTTGGTCAGTTTACTACTTGCAAGATTTAGAGTACCACCCACAAGCGGTAATTTGTCGCGGACATTTGCGAACTAAATCAGAAGAAGCCTATCGGACGATTCGCGGTAATATTGAAGCTAAGTTTGGCGATCGCTTTTTAGTGATCTTTCAAGATAGCTTCAACGATCAACCCTTTTTTGCCTTAGTTCCTAACCCCCAAGCCCACCCTGATGCTAAACGTCTCAACGCCAATTTAGATCGTCCAGGTTTAGCCTTAGCATTATTGTTTATTACCCTCTTTACCACCACAGTTGTTGGCACAGAAATTGCAGGCGTTACCCTCAAAGCCCTCCAATCTGACCCCAGTTTATTAATCAAAGGATTACCATACTCTTTAGCACTAATGACCATTTTGGGTGTTCACGAAATGGGTCATTACCTGATGGCTAAACGCTACAAAATACTCGCCACTCTGCCCTATTTCATTCCCGTCCCCTTTTTCCTGGGAACGTTTGGCGCATTTATCCAAATGCGAAGTCCTGTACCCAACCGCAAAGCTTTATTCGATGTGGGAATTGCAGGCCCATTAGCAGGTTTCATCGTGACTTTACCCCTGCTATTTTGGGGTTTGGCTAATTCTAGTGTTGTGCCACTGCCAGAAAAGACAGGAATATTACAATTTGATGCCCTAATTCCCAACTTTTCAATTTTGCTAGCAGTCTTAAGTAAACTAGCTCTTGGTAGCGAACTCACAGCTAAAACCGCAATTAATCTTCACCCAGTAGCCGTAGCTGGTTACATTGGTTTAATCGTCACAGCTTTAAATTTAATGCCTGTGGGACAACTCGACGGTGGTCACATTGTCCATGCTATGTTTGGACAAAGAAAAGCCGCTGCCATTGGTCAACTTGCTCGCTTGTTACTACTATTCGTCTCTTTAATGCCGATACTTTTCCAAGTAACTCTCATCCCTAGAGATTTCCTGTTATGGGCATTATTCCTGTTTTTGATGCCTGTGTTCGATGAACCAGCACTCAATGATGTGACAGAATTGGACAACAAGCGAGACTTGTGGGGTTTACTTTCCCTAGCCCTACTGTTGTTAATCATTTTGCCCGCACCGAGATTCTTGATGCAATTGTTGAATTTATAAGTAAGCAAAGTGCTATAATCAGCATATTGCGTGGGCACGTAGCTCAGTGGATAGAGCACCAGGTTCCGGTCCTGGGTGTCGGGGGTTCAAATCCCTCCGTGCTCGTTTTGTTGTTTAGTGTTAATTATTTGTTGTTGAGGACAGGTTGGTGTCCGGGGGATTTTTGCTGGGAAGTTTGGGCGTTGTCGCTGTTTGGGTAGTTAGTGCGATCGTAACCAATGAAGCCGTTTATACTGTTTTATAAGTATTCTCAGATCTTGCAGAGTAAGG
>JBAVZX010000351.1:0-1702 GCA_049589015.1 Phormidium sp.
ACCTAAAGCAGCGCGTTTATCACCAGTCGCAGTTTGACAAGCACTTAACACAAGTAATTCAATTGGTCTTGCGTTCCCTTGTTCCCGAAACCGCAGTAAATTCTCAAATTCTTTAACTTTAATTTTATCATCCCAAGTCAAAATAAAAGTTTCTTCAGGATTAGAACTAAACTGACCGTGAGTAGCTAAATGTACGATCGGAAAAGCTGTTTCCTGAATTTGGTTTTGCAAATTAGTTTGGGTAAATTTCTCGTTTAAGAATACTTTGCTAGGCACACCTTTGGCAATTTTATTTACTTCAATTGCTACTCCCGGAAGTGCAGAAAAACCTTGGCGTGATTCTGTGATTCCACCAGTTAAAACTTTGATTTGCTGTTGAGTAAGTGCTTTAGGTGCAACCAAAGATAAACCAGGAGCCACAGCAATACTGTATTTTTCTAACAAATAACTTTTACCATCATAAAGGGCTGACATTGGTAAATTGCGTAATAAGCCATCCTGCACAAATACTAATGTTTTTACTTGAGCGGCGGCTAATTCTGCTTCCACCGGGCGAATTAACCAATCATAAACTTGTTGAGAAACCCGCAATCTTTCTTCACTAGAAAAGAAGGGATTGAGCGATTCTAATAACTCTCCCAATGTTTTTTCGATTTCAGTTTGCGGCAAATTAGTTGTATAATTTCGCAAAGGTTTTCCCGGTAAGGATAAGATTACTTCTAAACGGTCTGGTAAAATAATCGGATAAATTACGACGGCTTGGGAATCTAATTGATCAATTTGCTGTGGTTTAGCATCTAAACAAGCTTCCCGGAAAAAGTTATCTAATTCTGCTATTTGTAGCGATTCAATTACCTCACGAGCTTGTTTAAGCTGGTTTTGATCGGGATTAGATTTTAACAATAAACTAACTAACTGACGATAGACAGGTTCAACACTTTCTTGAAAAGAGAATTGAATATCGGAATTAATAGCTACTAAATCGCTCCGCAAAGATTTTAATGTACTAACAGCTTCAGTATAAGCAGAAATTGCACCCACAACATCAGCTCTCTGGTTCAAAATTTCACCCATTTGGGTTTGTAACTTAGCTGTAATATAGGCAGCATTTAACTGTTGAGCAATAACTAAAGCTTGCTTAGTTAAATTTTGGGCTTCTTGCCATTGTTGCGTTTTTTGATAGAGATTTCCTAATTGTCCTAGTGCAAAAGATTCCGCCCGTAAATCTTGCAGTTGGCGGGATTTTTTAATAGCTGTTGCTAATACTTGGGCAATTGATTGGGGATTATGCCCAATTTTAATTAAAGTATGGGCAAAATTCACCTGAGCATAAATACTGGCTCGACTGGGGGGAATTTGTTCAATTTGAGATGTTATTTCCGGCAATAAAACTTGAGCTAATTCTAGTTGTTTAGTTTCTCCTAAAAGGCTTAATTGATTAAGTTGTGCTTCCAGCTTGGTTAAAGAATTAGTTGCTATTGCGGCGGCTTTCTGATAATTTACCAAAGCTTCTTGAGTCTTTTGTAATCCTCTGAGAGTATTTGCTAAACTCAATAAAGTAGTGCTAGTCTCTGAGTCAAAATTTAGCTTTTGAGAAATTGCCAAACTTTGATTTAACACTTCTTGAGATCTCGTTAAATCTCCGATCACTTGCAAAGCTACACCTAAACTACGTAATCCCATTGCTTTTAAACCAGTATCC
>JBAVZX010000352.1:0-2209 GCA_049589015.1 Phormidium sp.
TCATACGTGATTAGATTAACCGTTTACCTAAAATGGATTCGCTACGCTCAATTTTTATGCGGGTCGCAATTCATCTCCCGTTAAGTCTGCGACTGTAACGGGAGTCCTCTTGCTCCATTAAGATAGAAGCGAGGTTTTTAAATCAAAAATACGATACATTTGGGCAAAAAAATTAGGAGCCAATTAATATGCCCCACATTTTTTCTACCTTACAACAACGGTTGTATAAAGTTTGAGTTTCAGCTTTAATAATTCTGCTTACTGCATCAGCTTTAGTACTTTTTCCCACTCAGGAAAGTTTAGCCGAAGCACCCGTACTTAGACAGCCAATGCAAACACAAATTAACAATCCAAATCAATCAGAAACCTACTATTCGTTGTAAGGACTTTAGTCCTACTAAAGTCCTCTTTTACTAACCAGGCAAATCCTGCCTTAAAGCATTTCCCCATTCCACAGCTAAAGCAAGTTCTGTAAACGGAATTCGCACAGACTTGACAGAATTAAAAAATAGGAATTCTAAAGCAATAGCCCGACCTTTGTCTGGGGGTTCAGCTACATTGTAAATGCGATCGTCCACAATTAACCGAATCTCTTCCACATCTTTGAGCGAAAAAGTTTGCAAATTTGCAGGTTCCTGGCGCGTCGGTTTTCCCCAAGTTACACTATCACCATTTTGCCCAAGCACCGCATAAATATCATACTTTGCTCGGTCAAAATTTTCCGCCCAAACACCGTAAGCTTCTAACTTTTGATACTCATTCCAACCCGCCCAAGCTAACCAGATAAATAATGCCAGCAAAGGCAACCAAAATAAACCTCTTTCCATAATTTTAGGGATTGGGAATTGGGAATGACAGGCAGCATGACCTGTCCTACGGGACTGGGAGAAATTTAGATTCTTGCCGTCCCTGTTAATAATAAATTTATAGCAATCAAATCGATTTGTGAAAATGATTTTTTTGAACCGCAGAGGACGCAGAGGACGCAGAGAGAAGAAAAAGAAAGTTTACAAATTAAATAGCATTCCTATATTTCCAGTCCCCAGTCCCGTAGGACAGGCATCTTGCCTGTCATCCCCAATTGCCCCCACCATGAGTTATCTTGGTGATCACATTAACGCTACTCCTGGCGGTTCGACATGAGAAAGCTTTTCTTAATTTGTTTATTTGCCGTTGGTTTGGTTTGGGTACTCTCTAACTTTAAAGGTCTAGCCAACCAAGGCACTTACGACTCTATTGTTTTGGACTTTCGCGAAGACATACCCGCAGTCCAAATTAGCAACAGTTTAGAAACAATTTCCCAAAAATACCAAGTCGCCCCACAACTAAACAGTGAATTTTCCACCACAGACAACATATATATAGTCAAAGGCGATAAAAACTTACTCAAAACCTTGAGAAATTCCGAAATTGGCAAAAAAACCGAAACTATTGAACCAAACTATCAATATAAAGCCTTTGAAGCACCCAACGACCCCGACTACGTAAAACAGTGGAACTTACGCAGCATTAACGTCGAGTCAGCATGGGAAGAAACCAAAGGTGCAGGAATGACAGTCGCCGTCATTGACACAGGCGTTACCCAAGTTCCCGACTTGGAACAAACCAAATTTGTGAAAGGCTACGACTTTGTTAACGACAAAATTGAAGCATACGACGACAACGGACATGGAACTCACGTTGCAGGTACAATTGCCCAATCTACCAATAATAATTATGGTGTAGCTGGTGTTGCTTATGAAGCCAGCATTATGCCGCTAAAAGTATTAAGCGCTTACGGCGGTGGTACAGTTGCAGATATTGCAGAAGCTATCAGATTTGCCGCCGACAACGGCGCAGACGTGATTAACTTAAGTTTAGGTGGTGGTGGCGAAAGCCAAGTTTTAAAAGAAGCCGTAGACTATGCTTACAATAAAGGCGTGGTAGTAGTTGCCGCAGCCGGAAACGAAAACCGCAACTCCGCATCTTATCCCGCCCGTTATCCTCATGCCATCAGTGTAGCTGCTACTGGCCCTTCGGGAGAAAAAGCCCCTTACTCTAACTTTGGCGCAGGTGTCGATATTTCCGCCCCAGGTGGTAGCAAAGACGGGCCAATTTTGCAAGAAACGATCGATCCTGAAACAGGCAGTGCGATGTTTGCTGGTTTACAAGGAACTAGTATGGCATCTCCCCACGTCGCTGCTGTCGCTGCAATGGTGAAAGCTAGCGG
>JBAVZX010000353.1:0-2137 GCA_049589015.1 Phormidium sp.
AATTAATTCCGAAAAAAACAGTCATAGTTAAGGCTTACGGAGTTAATTGGCAAGTTGCCGTTTTTCCAAAATTGGCATTATTAGCCGAGAGAAATTCACAGTTACCAAAAGTTGTACTAATAGCCGGATTAATTTCAGCTTGGTTATTTGCCATAGTTGTGTATTTAGTGCAAGTGAGTTATTACCGAATTCAGCAATTTCAAAAAACAAATCGGCAATTAGAATCGGAAATCACCCAAAGAAAAAACACTGAAACAGCCTTAGAAATCTCGCAATCTCGATTTGCCGGAATCCTAGACATTGCCAACGATGCCATTATCTCAGTCGATAAAAATCAGCGCATTACCTTATTTAATCAAGGTGCAGAGAGAATTTTTGGCTATAAAAACCAAGAAATTTTAGGAAAACCGTTAAGTTTATTATTACCAGAGCGCTTTGCTAAAACTCACAAACACCAAGTTCAAGATTATGCTCAAACTCCAGGATAAACGCGACAAATGGGAGAGCGAAGCACAGTTTTTGGGCGGCGCAAAGATGGCACAGAATTTCCCGCCGAAGCCTCAATTTCTAAGCTAAATCTCAATGGTGAGGTAATTTTTACCACATTCCTCCGTGACATTACCGATCGCAAACGCAGTGAAATCGAACTCCGACAAGCAATGGAAGCCGCCGAAGCAGCCAACTTAGCTAAAAGCATCTTCTTAGCCAACATGAGCCATGAATTACGCACCCCACTAAATGTCATTCTCGGCTTTACTCAAATCATGGAACGCGATCCTTCCCTAACTCTCAATCAAAGAGAAGACTTAGAAACAATTCGCCGCAGTGGGGATCACCTACTCAGCCTGATTAATGAAGTTCTAGATCTTTCTAAAATAGAATCCGGGCATTACACTCTCGAAGAAACCGCATTTGACTTAATGGCGTTACTCTATTCTCTCAGGAGTATGTTATCTGAACGAGCAAATTCTAAAAAGTTACAACTACTTTTTAATATTTCGCCAACAGTACCCCAATTTATCATTGCTGACGCGCAAAAATTACGGCAAATCTTACTCAATTTGCTCACTAATGCCATTAAATTTACCAACCAAGGTAGCGTAACTTTACAACTCACAACAGAAACTACCTCAACCCAGTCCCCCAACCCCTCTGCCTCCCTGCGCCTTCAGTTCCAGGTGACAGACACCGGAGTAGGTATTGCAGCTGAGGAATTAGAGATAATTTTTGATGCTTTTGTTCAGGCGCAAGCGGGAAAAAACTCTAGCAATGGTACTGGTTTAGGTTTAACAATTAGCCGCAAGTTGCTGCAATTGATGGGAGGAGAAATTTCTGCGCGGAGTACTCCAGGAGAGGGAAGTACATTTATTTTTACCCTGCCTGTAAGTCTCACAAATGGAGTTAATCCTGAGTCTGAAAAGAACGAGCGTTCAGTGATCGGCTTAGTTCCCGATCAACCTCAAAAGCGAATTTTAGTAGTTGACGATCAAAAAGAAAATCGCTTGCTATTAGTTAAGTTACTAATTCCGATAGGTTTTGAAGTCCGAGAAGCTAGCAACGGAAAAGAAGCAGTGCAAATTTGGCAAGAATGGCAACCTGATTTAACTTGGATGGATATTCGGATGCCGATATTAGATGGATATGAAGCAACTAAGCAAATTCGGGCAATGGAAACTGAACCAACCAGCATTATTATTGCTTTAACTGCCCAAGCTTCCCAAAGTGATACGCCTAACGGTACACTACGCGATCGTACACTCGCCCTAGCCGCAGGTTGCAACGACTATATCAGCAAACCGTTCCGAGAGGAAACTTTATTTTTCAAAATGAAGGAATATTTGGGTTTAGAATACATCTATGCAGAACCCAAACCCACAGCAACCCAGCCACTAAACTCCTTTACTTTATTAGATAATCAAGACTTGTTAGATGGGTGCGATCTGAAAATACTAAATTCATTGCCTGAAGAATGGTTCAGTGAATTAGAAAATGCTGCTATCTGTGGCGACGATGTTTCTGTTGCTGAACTGATTACCCAACTTCCGCCAACGCTGTCTCAGCTGGTTATTTACTTAACAAAGTTGGCAGACAATTATCAGTTTGAACAAATGATTCAAGTACTCTCAACCCTTTCTGC
>JBAVZX010000354.1:0-1984 GCA_049589015.1 Phormidium sp.
GGTAAACGTTTGTTAATCTCGTTAATAATAGCCATTAAGCGAGTCGTATTGATTTTGCGACTGAACTTACTTGTCTCTTGTAGCGTCGAGTTCACTACATCTTGGGCTCGTTTTTGATCTGTATCGATGTATTTAATAATTATTCTAGGTGTTGGTGCTGCTTCACCTTTCCCTGGTGCTTTGGGTAAGCTGACATCTAGTTTTTTTGCTAATTGTTTAACCTCTACTTTTGCCTGCTGTGCCACTGATGTAATTACATCGTTGTTTTTGATCAATTTTGCGGAAGCTACTGGCTGTTGAATGTCGGTTGCGGTTTTAGAAAAAACTACGGTTGGGGGATTAGCAATCAAGGTTCCTTCGGCCTGGTATTGTGTAGGGGGTACTGGTTGTTTAGCTACTACAAAGGATGCCCCTGTTACTAGGAGGCAAGCGGCTAATCCAGTCCATTTATGTTGGTCAAAGGCGATAAAATAGCGTTTAACAATTGGTAAAGTCATAATGAATTGCAGGTTTATTTAAAGATTTTTCTGGGGTAATTTCTATTGGTTAATTTACTAATCATTATCTCTATATTATCTATGGTATTTCCGATTCGTTAGTTGTTATTGTTCCCACTTGGACGGAACAGATTGGTAGCATTATTGGTTAATTCTTGGAAAAAGAGGAGAAATCCTAAAATATCGCGGAAAGGTTGGGTAAAGATGTTGAGGGCGTATGTAATCCGACCTACTAGGTTGCGACCAATGACTATGACATCATTGTCTTGCAACAATATATTTTGGGAAGCGTCGCCAAAGAGGGCGCGTCTGGCGTTGAGTTCCCGAACGATCGCCCTACCTCTTTCTCGATCAAACCTAATCACAGCTACTTTTTCCAAGTCAGTACCTACCAGAGACACACCAGAAGCAGTGAAGGCATCTAAGAAGCTACTCCCAGTGGCAACAACCAGATTACCTACTGTTTGGTTGGGATAACTTAACACCCGAATATTAATAGTTGGTTCAACTAAGTTGGAATTGGCTACTAGTTGACGATTGTAATTTTGGTCGGTTCCTACTTGTAGTTTTGGCACAATTACGGCATCGCCATCTTCTAAACGCAGGTCGGGAATCGGTTCTCCGGCTGCTAAGGGAGTAAACAAATCTACTCTTTGTTCAATAAAAGACCCATCTACCAAAAAACGGCGAATCAGTACTTGTCGTAAGTCGGCTTGAGTGGTGCTACCTCCGGCTGTCAGTAAGGCAGTGGAAACGCGGGGTAACACGGCAAGACCATAAAGACCGGGGCGGGCTACTTCACCAGTTACGGAGATTTGTACGGGACGTTGTGCGGCTAATCCGACGGTGACTATGGGATCAATGACGAATTTATTGTAGCCGGAACGAATTTTTTCTGTGGCTTCTTCGAGAGTTAGACCTCTAACTGATACATTTCCTACTAGTGGTAGGATGATATTTCCTTCTGGCCCAACTGCTGCTTGGACGCTGAGTTCGGGAAACCGCGGGACTGAAATAGCCAGAACATCTCCTGGGCCTAAACGATAAGGTCTAAACTGGGGATTGACTCGAAAGGGTTGGGGTGTTTCCTGAAGTTCAAAGGGAACTACTGGTATGGTGATTGGCACTTGGGGAGTAAAGGGGGGGGCGGATGGTTCTACTCTTTGGGTTTGATTTTGTTTGGCTGCGGGTGAAGTGTTTGCTGGAAAGGGTTTTAGTGTTTCTGTTCCCCAGCTTTTTTGCCCAAACCACAGGATAGAAGTCGCGGTTAGCAGCAAGGTGCTGCTGGTGTGAATTCCCAGAATAGAGATGGCTTTGAACTGTTGGCGAAAGAAAAGCCCTTTCATGTTGGCGAATTTTTAATTTTTCTTTCTTTGCAGTGAACTGGACATGAGTGCAGTTTGCACGGCTTCACCCAAAGATTTGGCTTGGGGTAATACTGGTTCGATGTTACCCAAGGGTTCTATGGGAATTTGGATGCTAACTGC
>JBAVZX010000355.1:0-3207 GCA_049589015.1 Phormidium sp.
CTGCAATCTAGCATTTTCCTTGTTGTACCATTGGTTAATAGATTTAAGCGGTTTACCATCCACAAGAAAGGATGCCCCATTGGTATCAACACAAGCTGCCAGATTATTAACTCCCAAGTCTATCGCCAACGCAGAATCAGGTTGGGTTGGTACTGGAGTTATGTCAACTTCGGTAATAAATTCAACTTCAAAAAACCTAGCTTTATAACGAGGATGGATTCTAACTTCCTTCAAATTGTTAATGCTAATTCTGTCAGGGAATGGTATCCAAAGCTCCCCAAATTCTTGGCGAAATTGGTGGGACATTGGTACTCGGAATTTCCCATCTTTCACCTTAACTCTGGGCATTATCAATGTGAAATACCCATCTTTAGGGAGATAGTGAGGAAGCTTAACCCTTTGTTGGTAACTCCCTTCTTTGATGGCACTAATCAATCCGTAGAAACTGCGGAATGCTCGATCAACTACCTTCAATGTTTGCTGGGCTATATCGGTGTTCAGTTGTTTGTAGTTTTCATTATCTTTGCAGTAGTGATAATTGGATTCATAGCAGAGATGCTTTCTCTGTTGAAAGTAATACTGTCTGACTGCGTAAAGACCCACATTGTAGAGGTTTTTACTCAATCTACAGAGTTCTTGCAAGGTTTTGAACTCCTTGCTCGTCAAACCTCGTACTTGGTTTTTTTGAGTCAGGTACATAAGACTCTCGCCAATAGTTCTGGTATTATAGCGAGAGTCTTGGTTGAAAGTCAAATATTCACGGTGGTTAAAACCACTCGTGTCGTTTTTCCTCTGGGCCCTAACGGATTTTTTTATGAAATATAAAGCGTATCGCCTGTTTTTGCCCTACTTAGTGGCGATCGCCTCCACAGGAATCGCTTTGTTGTTGACACTCTGGTTAGCGTCGTTAATGACCCTGACGAGTAGCGCGTTTTTCTTCATCGCAATTATTGTAACTACCTGGTATGGCGGCATTCGTCCCGGTATTGTATCCGTCGTTCTGTCAGTGCTGGCGATCAACTATTTCTTGATTACGCCAATTAACCACATTTCGATAGCCGATCCTGATTATTTGGTGCGGTTAGCCCTGTTTACTTTAATTGCTCTAATTATCAATCTCCTAAGTGGCAATTTAAAGGAGAGCAAACGCAAAGTTGAACAACTGAGCCGGAAATTACAGCAAGAGAGTGCTGAACGCTTAAAAACAGCCCTGAACGCCGCACAAATGGGGATGTGGGACTGGGACATCGTAATGGGGGAAATCACTTGGTCGTCAGAACATGAAATTTTGCTTGGTTTAGCGCCCGGTAGTTTTGACGGTAGATATGAAACTTTTGATGCTTGTCTTTATCCTGACGATCGCGAAGGATTAAATCAGGCTCTCGATCAATCCTTAAAAAATCGCACTCCCTATCAGCATGAGTATCGGGTTGTTTGGGCAGATGGTAGCATTCACTGGATTGAAGCACGGGGAAAAGCCTTTTATAACGAGCAAGAGCAACCTGTGCGAATGTCGGGAACGATAATGGCGATCGATGAGAGAAAGAAAGCTGTAGAGACGTTGCTTGCAACGTCTCTACAGCTGCGACACCAATTTGAGCAACAGCGATTAGTATCGGAAATTACACAAAGCATACGTAAATCGCTCGATTTAACAGAGATCCTGCAAACCACAGTAGATGAAGTGCGGGAATATCTGAAAACCGATCGGGTAATTATTTTTCAATTTACCCCTACTTGGGGAGGAACGATTGTAGTTGAGTCGGTGGCAGATCAATGGATGCAGCTGTTACCACTCCAGATTTATGACCCTTGTATTGGCGAAGAATATGTTGAACCCTTTAAAAAAGGCTTAGTTACAGCTAAATCTGATATTTATAATTCGGGGATTAGTCCCTGTCACGTTGAATTTCTAGCGCAATTTCAAGTCAAGGCAAATTTGGTTGTTCCGGTGATGAAGGGCGATCGATTGTGGGGGTTACTCGCGGCCCATCATTGTGAAGCGCCGCGCCAGTGGCAAGATTATGAAATCCAACTTTTGCAGCAGTTAGCTACCCAAGTTAGTGTCGCACTTC
The DNA here is from genome assembly GCA_049589015.1 of Phormidium sp. Taxonomy (GTDB): domain Bacteria; phylum Cyanobacteriota; class Cyanobacteriia; order Cyanobacteriales; family Aerosakkonemataceae; genus Floridanema. Next base: position 2,076 of record JBAVZX010000355.1, read on the forward strand.
AGCAAGCCGATCTGTTAATCCAAGTGCAAACGGAATTGGCAGAACGTAAGCAAACAGAAGCTGTGCTGCGGTTGTTTGCTCAGTATGCACCTGCTGGAATTGCCATGTTTGACCGGGAGATGCGCTATGTAATGGCAAGTCAGCGCTGGGCGGATGAATATCATCTTGGTGGGGTTGAATCTCTGATTGGTCGATCGCACTACGAAATTTTTCCCGAAATTTCCCAAGAATGGCGACAGATTCATCAACGCTGTTTGGCTGGGGCGATCGAAAAATGTGATGAAGATTTATTTATTCGAGAAAATGGAACGCAGCAATGGATCTGCTGGGAGATTCACCCCTGGCATAATGCTAAAGGTGAAATTGGTGGCATTATTGTTTTTTCTGTTGATGTTAGTGAGCGCAAACAAGCACAACTTGCTTTACAACAATTGAATGCTGAACTTGAGCAAAAAGTAATTGAAAGAACCGCAGAATTAACTGAACTTAACGATCGCTTACTAGAAGCTTTATTAGAACAACAACATAGTCAAATACTGTTATCAGAAAGAGCACAATTGCTAGATTTAGCTCATGACACAATCATGACTCTGGATTTGAATTTAGTGATTACTTTCTGGAATCAAGGGGCGGAAAAAATGTATGGTTGGACTAAAGACGAAGCTTTGGGCAAGGAATCTTATACCCTTTTGCAAACTCAATTTCCCCAACCATTAACAGAGATTAAAGCCCAATTATTTGAGCAAGGCTACTGGGAAGGAGAATTAATCCATCGCGATCGACATAATCAACCTCTAATTGTTGACAGTCGTTGGGTAGTGCAGAAAGATGAGATAGGTAGACCGATCAAAATCCTGAAAATTAATAACAATATTACTGCTCGTAAACAAGTAGAAATTGCCTTGCAGAAATATACTCAGGAAGTTGAGGATCTGTACAATAATGCGCCCTGTGGCTATCATTCTTTAGATGGTGATGGATTCATAGTTCGGATGAACAATACAGAATTGAATTGGTTAGGTTATACCCGTGAAGAGCTTTTAAACAAAAAGAAATTTGTCGATCTGATGGTTCCTGAAAGTAGAGAAGTTTTTTACCAGAACTTTCCCAAGTTTAAGCAACAGGGTTGGAT
>JBAVZX010000356.1:0-1701 GCA_049589015.1 Phormidium sp.
ATTGTAGGTTATATTGATTCTTTCAATGTTTGCTAAAGTGGGAATGGGCGGGTTTTGATTTCAATTTGATTTCTGGGCAGTTTGCTAAGGTTGGGATGGGCGGGTTTTGATTTCAATTTGATTCCTGGGTATCAAAGCATCTGGCTAAACCCGCCCCTACTCTTTTGGATCAATCATTTTCGTAAACGATATTACTATAAAATTATGGCTCTTAATCCGCTGATTATTCATCAAGGACGCTCTTTGACTTTTAAACGGACAACGCCGGATGATGCGCCTTTGTTGTTTGAAAAAATGTACTCGCGTTATGATTTTATGCGGTTGTTTCGGCTTAATGATACAGCGGAAACTGTAGAAGAAGTGAGGGAGAAGTTAATAGCGCGATCGCATTCAACCCCGGCAGAGACAGGTTATTTGGAATGCTTAATGATTCATAAAACTCATGGTGCGATCGGTATTATCGCCGCCGCAGATTATAATCCATTGCATCGAAAAGCTGAATTATTAATTGGGATTTTCGATCGACAATACCGTTCTATTAGCTATGGTATAGAAGCTTGTTTATTAATGGGAGATTTAATTTTTAATGCTTACCATTTGCATAGATTTTATGCTTATAGTTATGGTTATAATCATCCGGCTCATGCAGTTTTAACCAAAACAGGGTTTGAACTAGAAGGTATCATGAAAGAGCATTTATACGATCCAGTGAGTCAACAATATGTTGATATGCACATTTATGGAATGAATGAAGCTCAAATGCGACAAAATTCTCTGATTGCTAGTCTATCTAAGCGATTAGTAGGACGTGATATTACCCAACCTTTGACTGCGCCTCTTCCTCCCCCCGATGAATCAAAAATCCCTGATATTTCTGGTTTATCGAACTCTCAAAATCAACCATTTTTTGTGAAATCAGGAGTGTTCAGAAAAGTAAAGGGAAATCTGGATTAGATCTACCCTTTAAATATATGATACAAACATTCGTATCTAGTAAATAAATTAAAGAATTATTATTGATCTTGTATCTTTTCCGTTAACTTATCTGGTAAATCAATTGTGACTTGCATAATTTTAAAATCTCCCAACTCTACATTTTTATTTTAGTCCCTAAATCCCCCTTATTAAGGGGGACTTTAGTCGTTTCTTTGGTAAATAAAAGGACTAAAGTCCTCACAACGAACTAAATTTTCACTCAGGAGAAATGATAATTTTCCCTGTCATTCCCGCTTCCGTATGTCCAGGGATAGGACAACGCAGGGAATAAGTTCCCGGTTTTTCGGGGATTAATACCCATTCTGCTGTTGCACCAGGTTTAAGTTCTAATTCGTTAATTGCGCCTTTAATTTCTACTTTTCCCGCTTCGACTTTTTGTGTCCAACTGTTATTAGCAAAGTCTTTCGCGGTGAAGTAATGTTTTTGCGGACTGGGATTATTTAAAACTAATTTGTAGCGGTGTCCTGCTACTAGTTTAAGTTCGTTGGGAAAAAATTTCAATTCGTTGGCAGTATTACCTAAATCTATGTTCACTACTTCCATTGTTGCGGAAGTAGCAGGTGCAGCAATTACTGGTAATGAGAAGATTCCGACTAAACAAAGAGTAAAGCAAATTACTATCCAGGTTTGGTGAATGATTTTTTTAAGCATTGCTAACAATTTAAAAAACCTGTGTTTAATTATAAATTAGTAGAGACGTTTCAT
>JBAVZX010000357.1:0-2401 GCA_049589015.1 Phormidium sp.
TTTTTTACCACAGATATCCACAGATGAACACGGATGAACACAGATGTAGCGGGGGTTTTTTGTGGGGGGTGCGATCGCGCTTTTCCATTCGATCGTTCACTTTCCCATTTGCGCTTCCATCTCAGCAATTAATCAGGTAAAATAGCTCAAAAATAAAGAAACCATCTGCAAATTTTCCGAACCGCTGATGGCTTCTTAAGATAGTCAACAATCATCCTTAAAGGACGATCATCATGTCTAATTGTAAAGCAAAAACTGGCTCTGGTAAACCAAATTTAAAAGCTGGGCAAATTATTCGGCTAAACTACAAAGGACGGGACTTTGAGAGCATTATCATTGAACCCGATGGATTGGGGAAGAATCAACCTACCATCGGTTTAGGTTTTCGGATGATGGAACGGTATATGGGGATCAATCACGCTACGTTATCAAATCGATGGGTGGTTGCAAGTGAGGGGTTAGAGTGGCTAAAACTGCCATCTGGTAAGACTTTCAGAGTGGTTACAAGTGACGGAGAAGATGGGAACCTCTACAAAGTTATTGAAGCAAGTGATTGGACGCAGATAGCTGTGGATCTGCTCGTCCATCCCGGACGCACGAGTAAAAACACTCTGGAAAAATTAGGTGATTTTCTTAATTGGTTTGCAGCAGAAGGGCTCTACGCGCAAGCTTATACTGCGATTAAAAGAGTTTATTTTTATGATGATTCTCTTGCTTTACGGCGTTGGCGAGAGGAGAGAGAATTGGGGAAACCTCGCCGCAAAACTTATGCGGAATATATTCAGGAAAAGTCTCCTAATCAACAGGGTTATTGGACAAATGTTGTCTACCTGGAATTGTTTAATCTGAAAGCTGCGGAAATGAAAGAAATCTGGAAGTTGGTAGCAGGTAAAAAGACGATCGCTCGTAATTATATTCCCGAAGCAGTTGGGTTGAAAATTGTCACTTACTGTGAGAAGTGGGTAGTAGAAATGGATTTGGAAAATTTGGGAGAATGTCATCAGGAAGCTATTCGATTAGCACGGCGGAAGTTTGCGCGGGAGTTAAAGTGCGGTAACGAGAGTTAGTTGGAGTTGGGGGAAGGATGTGCGATCGCTTTTTCTCTTCTGTTAGCTAAACTCTTCTAAGATCCTAGTCATTGGAATAAAAAAGGAAAGAGTGTTGGGGAAGATGGAAGTTTGCGATCGCACTCTCCTAAACACTAATAAATTCTACTGGCAAGGTATCAACATTTTCCAAATTATAGTTGAGTCGTTCAAAACCAATTACTTTACCATTCTGATCTTTCATCAGCAAAAGTTCTTCATCTGCTTCTTCTGCAATAAACTCTTTTTTAGGATCGTCAAACCAAACTGTCAGGGTTTTACCTAATTTATCGTAATAGATTTTTACAGGTTCCATACAGTTTCTCCTCTTTTGATTTTATCTGTTCGATAGGCAGTGATGATAAATCCTTCGCCGTTTAAATGTCTAGCTACCACACAGATGAAATAAGGTGGATCGGATCTGTAATAAAGATATACTTCTGGATCTGATTGACTGCGGCGAATTTCCGTTGGTTGTTGCAAAGTTTGTTCGATCGCACTTTCTTGTCCCGCCATGTTTGGATGCTTGAATGTTACGATTTTAGACCAGTAGGAAGCGGTAGTTCGGACTAATACGCCAAGGGGGGTAAGTATCTCAAAATAAGGCGGTTCTATTGGAGGTTGAGATGCGTCCATACTAGGTTGTTTTAATGAAAAATTACGATCGCATTTTATTTAATTTAACTTCAAACGATCAAAAGGATCTAGATGTTTAAATAGTAGCAGAGCGATCGCTTTATTCCTTTCCCCATATTTCTGGTAGAGGATTTACCCAAGAAATTGGTACAGAAATCACATCTAAAGTTTCCCCATTTTGAAATACTTCTAGAGTATATCCTGCTTCTGGCTGATGTTTTGTTGGTTGTAAATGATCTAATACAACTCCTTTATCACCTTTTTTTACAGGACTATTAGGAACGTCTTGTTTGAGTTCTACCCACTGAAATAATGTTGCTGTTGTTATCATTATTTTAGTTCAAGTTTCTGAACAACTAATTCCGGCTTTTGGTGTAAAATTTGAGTTTGAAGAGATTTACCTATCTTTCAAAAAAACCGAACCTCTATTTAATTCCCGTTCTGCATATTTCATTATTTCTTTGATCATTTCTTCCCTTTGTGTTTGTATAGCTTTAATATCTTTAGCTTTCTTTAGTTTGTAAAAACGGATAATATTCGTAAGTTGATCATTGGTCAGTTTCTCTAGTTCTTTATGGAGTTTTTCGTTACCATTTTCACCCAAATATTCTACTGGTTTAATAGGCGGTTCTTTAGCTCGAGTTCTTCTTGAATTAGAACGACTCGAAGGTATCGAAGCT
>JBAVZX010000358.1:0-8205 GCA_049589015.1 Phormidium sp.
GGTTAGGGGTGGTATTTTCTGATAAGGATAGTTGCAAAATCTGACTGCTGGGGGCATAGCGAATGCCTTGGGGGAATCTGTCGCTGAGATATTCGGTTTGGGAAAGGGGTAAGGCGTGGAGGGGGAATAAATGCAAGGCGCGATAGGGGATTAAGATTAACTGCTGATACTGGGAGGGTATTTGGGAAATTAGGTGATTTAGTTCTAGTATTTCCGCTAACCGTTGCAGATAGGAGGGTAATTCTTGTCGCCAGTGGTTGTCACGGTTGAGATAATCGGTTAAATACTCATTTTTCAAATCTTCCAAGGCAGCTACGGCACTGCTATCGGTAGAGACGAGGATGGGCTGTTCGCCTTGGTGGGTGACGATAAAGGCGTGGATGCCTTTACGGGTGAAGTACCATTCGACAATGGCGGTTTGTTGATCTACCAATGCCTGAATTTCGCTGTAGCGGATGGGTTGTACTTGTTGCCCGAAGCGGAATTTGGGGTTTTGGGGGGTGATTTCGGTTTCGATTAAATTGTCGATTTGGTGGCGTAACTCGGTGAGGCGTTGGGAATGGTTGGGGGTGGGGGTGGTGGGGGAGGAAATGCTGATGCTGCGGGTGTCGTTGTTGGGGGAAGGGTTGTCTGGGGGGGAGGCGCTACTGTCGCGCTGCTGCTGGAGGTTCCACCACTGTTGATATAAATTGTTGTAGCGTTCCCAGATTTCCGGGGAAACTCCTTCGGGTTTCAGGCGGGTAGCGGCAAGGAGTTCTACTAAGTTTCTGGCTTTGCTGCGTTCGGCATATTCTAAGGCGGCGGCGTAGTTGTTCAATTCTAGGCAGACTTCGATCGTGTTGCGATAAAGTTTCTGCCATTGTTCGGCTAATTTCTGTTTGTCTGCTTCACCACCGATGATGATGCCACTGCGAATTTCTTCTATGGTGTCAATGGCTGCGGCAAAGGTTATGTAAGCGTTTTTTAGTTGAGAAACATCTCGATAGGTGAGTCCTAAATTAAACAAGGTGTCGGCATGGTTTAGGGGAAAGGCGGTACAGGTATAGATTTCTAAGGCTGCTTGATAGGCAGCAATGGCTTGTTCCAGGTTATCTGCTTGCTTTCCCAAAATGCGGCGACAGTAGGCACTTCCTAAATTATGCTGAATCTTTGCCCAATCATAGGGGAAAGCTTCACGGGTATAAACTTGTAACACTTCTTTATAGAAAGTGATCGCCCGTTCTAGGTTGTCTACCTGTTCTCCTCGGATGCAGTTCTGATAGGCAATCGCCAAGTTATTTTGAGTCAGCGCCCATTCATAGGGAAAAGCTTCACGAGTATAAACTTGTAATGCTGCTTCATAAAAGACGATTGCTTGTTCTATGTTATCGGCTTTCTTCCCCTGGATACGGTTACGGTAGGCTTCTGCTAGACCATTCTGAGCCATTGCCCAATATTGGGGAACTGCTTCACGGGTGAAAACTTGTAATGCTGCTTTATAGAAAGCAATCGCCTGTTCGAGGTTATCTGCCCTCCTCCCCCGAATACGGTGAAGGTAGGCAGTTCCCAAATTACTCTGAATTCCTGCCCAATCTTGGGGAAAGGCTTCACGGGTAATAATTTCTAATGCCTGTTCAAAGGCAGCAATCGCCTGTTCTAGGTTGTCCGCCTGCTCTCCCCGAATGCGGAATAAGTAGGCAGTCCCCAAATTATTGTGAGTCTTAGCCCAATCTTCAGGAAAGGTAGTACTGGTATAGACTTCTAAGGCGGCTTGATAGGCAGCAATCGCCTGTTCTAGGTTGTCTGCCCGCTCTCCCCGAATGCGGTGATAATAGGCTTTTCCCAAATTCACTTGCGTCATAGCCCATTGTTTGGGAAAGACTTCACGAGTTCTGATTTCTAAGGCGAATTCACAACATCTGATTGCGGTTTCCACGTTATCTGCCCGCTCTCCTCGGATGCGGGATGAGTAGGCATCCCCCAAGTTATTTTGGAGCAATGCCCATTCATAGGGAAAAGCTTCACGGCTACAAACTTTTAAGGCGGATTGATAGGCTGCAATAGCTCGTTCCAGATTGTTTACCCGCTCTCCTCGGATGCGGGATGAGTAGGCCAACCCCAAGTTAGTTTGCATCATTGCCCATCGTTTGGGAAAGGCTTCACAAAGAAGGATTTCTAGAGCAGATTGGTATGCACAAATTGCCCATTCTAGATGCTCTCCTCGCTCTCCTTGGATGTGGAATAGGCAGGCTTCCCCTACTGATTTAAAGGCAGTAATAGCCCGTTCTATGTTCTCCGCCTCTTCTCCTCGGATACGGTTTCTGTAGGCATTCCCCAAATTCATTTGTGTCATTGCCCAATCTTCAGGAAAGGTAGTACGGCTATAAACTTCTAAGGCGGCTTGATAGGCTGCAATTGCCTGTTCTAGGTTATCTGCCCGTTCTCCTCGGATGCGGTTACTATAGGCATTCCCTAAGTTATTTTGTGTCATTGCCCATTGTTCAGGAAAAGCGGTACGGGTATATACTTCTAAGGCAGATTGATAGCCTGCAATTGCCTGTTCTAGGTTGTCTCCCCCCTCTCCCCGAATGCGGTTATGGTAGGCAATCGCCAAGTTATTTTGAGTCATTGCCCATTTTCTGGGAAAGGCGTGACGGGTATAGACTTCTAAGACGGATTGATAGGCTGCAATAGCCCGTTCTAGGTTATCCGCCCGCTCTCCCCAGATGCGATTACTATAGGCATTCCCCAGGAAATGTTGAGTTCCTGCCCATATTGTGGGGGCGTTCTCTTGGGTAAAAACAGTAAGACTGATTTCATAGCCGACAATGCCAATTTCGAGATTATCCGCTCTGCTTCCCAAGGGAAAGTTTGTTATTAAGGTAGCCAGTTCGCCAATATCTGCGGCTAGACTAGCCACCATAAACACTTGACTTTCATCAGCTTGGCGCAAAGTTTGACTTGCCCATGCTTGCAATATCTCGGCAAAGTTCAAATTCAATTTATCTAGGTTCTGTTGCAGTAGAGGATAAACCACCGAAGGATTTGCTCTACTCTCTTCAGTCGCTTGCAACACTTCTATTAAAAAGTTGAGATACTCTTCCCGTGTCGCATTAACTTGGCTTTCCCTACCTTCATCCCCAGAAGAGTTGAGATATTCTCCCACCTGTTGCGCCAGATTTCGCAAAAAACCCGCCTGATTCTCTTCCCCTGCTTCCTGCAACTGTTGCGCCACCTGTTCGCACACCTGCACAAAACCCTCATCCACCAAATCGAGAGATTGATTGAGGATTTGGGGTTCCTCGCCACTGGGACAAGAGAGGAGTTGTTGAATTAAATTGAGATAAGCTGCGATGCGTTGTTCGTTCATGGCACGGTTGGAGAAACCAGGCTTTTTAGTTAAATCTGAGCCCGAATACCTTAATTATGGCAGAACCCGATTTCTGTTTTTGTCAATTGGTTTTAAACGACTTTCCCTATTGGCAAATTAATTACTGTAGGGGCGAAGCATTTGGGCGATAATATTTGCAATCCACCAAAGATATTTATGTCCAAATGCTTCGCCCTGCCCTGGTGAAAGATTGCAGATATAATGCGGGAGGACTGTTTTGATGGAAGATTGTAGATATACGTTATCGGTGGGGCAGGGCGAAGCATTCGGATTGTTAGATATTGGTTGGGTTTCATAAATTGTCGCCCGAATGCTTCGCCCCTACGAAATTAATTCTTTTTTATAATTCTTTGTAAATCCTGCCAAGAAACCTCTTCCTCATCCTGACGAGTATGAGCTACCAACAAATCATAAAAATCTTCCCACAATTCACCCCACTGGGCTAAATCAATCAATACCGCCTGCTTTTCCCCCGCCTCATTTACAACAAATTGTATCCCTTTCATAGTTTTGTTCCCCAGACTAATTCATAAATAGAAGAATAAATCTCTTGTTTTTTCAGCTTCTTCAAATCCCTCAAGAATAGGGTTCTATACTCAATATTCAATCCTCCGCCTCCGCTAAAAATTCCAGGGCTTGTTCCCGACTGAGTAGAGGAGTTTCTTTCGCCTCATTCATGGCTTTATTCAGGCAATAATCTTCAAGACTTTCAGTTATTGTTTCGATGGACTGACTATCTTCCGGTAGAATTTTCCTCCATAAATCAATGGGAATCACTACCGCCGTTTGGTTGCCATGAGAATCTGTGATATATCTAACTTCGGCATCATTCATTAGTTTTTCTCCTAATTTTTGGAGATGAATAGTTTCCATTATAGCAGAATCGGGTTTCTAAGTTAAAGATTGCGTTCTAATCGTTTGACTAAAAACAAACTCAAACCGTAGAGAGTGATACTTTCGCCCAACATTTCCAAAAACTCCTCCAGGGTGATTTTTAAAGTAGATAAAATCAACGCTAACGAGTTGCCACTTTCTGCCATTTGCGCGAATTTAACTTGCAAAAACAAGTAATAGATAAAATCTAAAAATACTCCGCCAGCAAATGAAAGGACGACTCCTAATACTGTGATAAATGTTCCTTTTGGGTAAGCTTTCCAAAGCGCAATTAAATCCCGATAACCAAGCAAGATAATGATAATTCCGGCTGGTACATAGACAAATATCCAAGCGCCACCTCCACCGGAAAATCGAGGCATCCAATCTAAAGAATTGAGGAATTTTGGTAATTCGGAAGAGTGAAATTTAAACAGTTTTTCGATGAATAAGTCGAGAAATCCTGCGCCGACTGCTAAGAGGAACCAACGGGAAGGAAGGGGTGCAGATCGCTTTTTTCGGAAAGCTGCTATTACTAAGCAAATTCCAATTACAAGCAGTTGAATTGCAGAATAAATTACAGGGATTGACCATTGGCGATCGAAATTAAACGCCGCTAAAGGTTTGCCTGTAGTTACAGCACTGATAAAATAGATTAGTGCGAGGATGGTGTCGATCGCAATTAAGACTAACAGAATTACTTTACTGTAGCGTTTAATTGTGGTGGGTTGGAGTACCATTTGAACTGTTAAGTAGGTTTAAAAAGAATCTCAAAGGCAGGCAGGATGCCTACCCTACAAGATATCAAATTACAGCGATCGCATTAGCAGTAATCAAATTAGCAGTAACACCAGTCAAAGATGCTAAAATTTCATTAGTGGCGGTAATGCGAATTAAGGTGTCTTGTGCTTGTTGTGCGATCGTCAACTGCGTAAAACTAAGACCATCAGTTAACCCTAATAAATCTTTCCCGATCGTGAAATCTTTGATAATATCCAATCCTGTATTTGCTCTTAATCCAAAAATATCATTGCCTTCACCACCACAGAGAGTATCATTACCGAAGTCTCCAAAAATAGTATCATCTCCTGCACAACCGCACAGGGAATCATTATTTTTTCCGCCTCTAACTAAGTCATTTCCTTCGCCGCCGCAGACTGTATCGTTGCCTTGATTCCCATTAAGAGTATCATCGCCTCCACTATCAATTAAAATGTCATCTCCTAACATTCCAAACATATTATCATTGCCAAGATCGCCGCAAAGAGTATCGTTATCTAAATCACCGTAAATCACATCATTATTCTTACCACCTCTGAGAAAATCATTGCCTTTTCCTCCATGAATAGTATCATTTCCTCGGTTGCCATTAATTACATCTGCATCCTGATTCCCATTGATGAAATCGTCACCGGATCTACCAAAGATTGTATCATTACCAACACCAGCCAAAATATAATTGTCATTGTCATCGCCTAAGATTAAATCATCGGGAGGATTGGGGTTAAAAGTAGTGCCATTGTAACTGCGATTTACCAGGTCTTCTATTTGGTAACAGCTACAATTTTCCGGTTCAGGTAGTGGTAATACTGTATGATTATCAGCTATTGTCACCGTAGCCGAATTGTTAGCAGACAAATTATAATCAACAGTATCAACTAAATTGACAATTACTGTTTCGTTTCCTTCTGTTGAACTATCATTAACTGGTGTAATCGTCACATCAACAAAAGATTGATTTGCCGCAATTGTAGCAACACCAGTTAAACTAGGATTGTAATCATTTGAAGTAGCTTGTCCGGTAACTGTATAAGAGACATTCAAAGCACCAACTGAACCGCCACCACTGCGACTAATGCGGAAAGTTCCCCCATCATTACCAGCTTCTGAAGCATTAGGACCGATCGCTTGAATGCTGATATTTGGTGCTGCTAAATTTACGCCTAGTACGATCGGATCGTGGTCAGAAGAACGATAGGCATCAGCATTGTAAAAATCCACAGGTTTGGCAGGGCCATTATTAGGTAAACTCTCTTCATTATAATCGATCAAAGGACTTTCATCGGCATTAATATGCCACTCTGTTGCACCAGTTACTTGCGATGTTAAACTGCTGCTAGATAAAGCATGATCGAGATATCCTGCTTGACCTTGGAAAACGTAAGAGTAAGAATTTGCGCCAACAAATTGTTCGATTAAATTGGTGTAACCCTGATTTATAATAGCAGTAATCGGGTCTTCTTTAGCGTAGGAATTCAAATCTCCTATAATTAAAAAATCAGAATCACCACTATTAGTTGGATCGGTTGCTAACCAAGCAGTTAATTCATTAGCAGCTTGAGTTCTTGCTAAATTCCAAGCACCTTGTCCGTCGCCTTGGTCAGCATTAGGATCGCCTGCTACAGGTGCGCTACCTTTTGATTTAAAATGGTTAACTACGGTGGTAAATTTGCCCCCAGTTGCCATGTCTTGAAATGTCTGTGCTAAAGCTGGACGATGGAGACTATTTGCACCTTGATTGAAAGCACCAAAAGATAAAATTGCCGCATTACCCACAGGCGAAACTTTGGCAGAATTGTAAATTAAACCAACAGTAATTTCATCTCCACCAAGTTGGGAAAAACCGGGGTTAATGAAAGCATAATTAACACCAACAGGTTTATTTGGAGAACTATTTAAACCATTGATTAAATCTTGAATTGCGCTATTTGTTCCATAACCATCATTCTCTAATTCCATCACTCCGATAATATCGGAATTCATCTTAATAATGGCATCAATTGTTTTGTTGCGCTGACGGGTAAATTCTGTTGATGTACTTGCGCCTCTAGAAGTCGGGAAAGTTGAACCGTTGAAGTAATTTAGCAGATTAAAAGAAGCTACTTTTATATTTCCGCCCACATTTTCCGGTGTGGTTGTTCGGGTATTTCCGGTAAAACTTTGTGTGGTGGTAGGATGTATCCGATAGTTGTTGAAATCATAAATCAACACACCTTCAATGTTAGTGGTAGTTTGTCCAGTTCGGATGGGGTTAGCGGCATTAAAACCGTAGGCAAATGGAGTTTGGTAAGCACCATTTCTCCCGTCATCAATGATAATTTGGTTGAGATCATTTGCTGTTTGTTGGGAGTTTGCCGCAGCACCAGGACTTACTATATTAGTTGGTTGAAACAACCGTCCGTTAGATAAGGTAATTTCGCCAAATCTGACCAAATTAAAAGTATCGCTAACCGTAAGAGTTTGCGGTAATTTTACCCGCATTCCTTCAAATTGTTCGACAAAAGTGTTACTAGCGAAAGGTAAGTTGACAGTCGCTGGGGTTATTTGCGCCAAAGAACCACCAGTTTGAATTTGAATAGCAGCAGCATTGGTGGGAGTAATTTGGGTTTGTCCAAAAGTTTCAGAAATCGTACCCGTTACCCTGACTTTTTGACCTTCGCTAACATCAACGAAGCTGTTATCAGCAAAGACAAAAATCCCTTCGGAAGTTAAAGGGTTGCCATCTTCATCGGCGGTTTCTTCTTGTAAGAAAAATCCTCCTAAACCTCCCGTTGCAATGGGAGTTTGAAAATCACCAACAACGATACCTTCAATAGTTTGAACAGTATTATTTAAAGGACTAGTTGCGCCGCTGCCTTGAATTTGGTTAATTTTAGTTAGTGTAGTGATGCCGTTAACGGTAGTGGTAATAGCAGCAGCATTATTATCGCTTTCATTGCTTTCAATAATACTATTATTTGGATCGACAATTGCGCTACCACTGGTGAGAACACCTGCATTATTAGGAGTAACTTGTAAAGTTAGAATTGCATTACTACCAGCGTTGATGCTACCACCAGTAAATTTAGCAATTCCGCCTATTGTTCCTGTGTATGTGAAACTGTTAGAAACCCCTGGAGTTCCTACTACTGAAAGTCCGGTTGGTAAAGTGAAATTTACATCGACACCCGAAGCGTTACCTG
>JBAVZX010000359.1:0-2351 GCA_049589015.1 Phormidium sp.
TTTTGTGACAATTTTGCATTTTGTAAAGTTCTTTTGCGATTCCGAAGTTTAACTGTAGGTGATTGTGCATCAATTTTTACTTAATTTCAGAAACATTCGATTTAACAGTTTCCCTGTAAAGAAGAAAACAACGATTTGGATGCAGGTAAAATGGTTAATTTTACTTTTTGTAATTATAACCTTAACTAGCTGCACTTTTGCAAGGGGTAACAACTCTAAAATTACAGTGACGCTTAGCGGTTGGCAAAGCAGCCCCAATGAATCGCAGTTATTAAGGCAGGTACTTCGAGATTTTGAGGCGAAACATCCTGATATTAAAGTTAAATACGAGGTAATTAATCAGCAATATATGGATGTGATTAAAACTCGTTTAATTGGTGACACTGCACCCGATGTATTTTATTTAGATGCTTTTGAAGCACCTTTATTGATGCAAAATAATGTCCTTGAACCTTTAAATGCTTATCTTAATGATGACTTTGATTTGGCTGATTTCATTCCCAGTTTGTTAAATGCTTTTAAACATCAGCAAAAAATTTATGGCTTGCCTAAAGATTTCTCTACTTTAGCTCTATTTTATAATCAAAAAGCATTTCAAGCCGCTAAATTAACTAATTCTCCGGCAACTTGGACACAATTACGGCAATATTCACAAAAATTAACTAGGGATGGGAATGGCGATCGCAGAATCGACCAATACGGCTTAGGAATTATCCCCGAATTATCCCGACAATCTTTTTTAATTAAAACATTCGGCGGCACTTTAATCAACCAAAATGGTTATGCTACTTTTGCTACTCCCGAAAGTTTAAAAGGTCTACAATTAATCGTCGATTTATATCGCAAATATCGCACCGCTGCCCAACCTAGCGATGTCGGCGCAAGCACAGGTAGCGAAATGTTTGGACAAGGAAAAGCTGCTATGGTAATTGAAGGTAGTTGGGCAATTCCTTATTTAAAAGAAACCTTTCCTAAGTTAAAATTTGCTACTGCTGAACTGCCCACAATTGCCGGAGAAAAAGGTACAATGGCTTATACTGTTGCTTATGTGATGAATAAGCGAACTAAGCATAAAGATGCTGCCTGGAAATTGATTGCTTTTTTAACTAGTAAACAGGGAATGAAGGCTTGGGCAAATCAAGGTTTGGTTTTGCCGAGTCGTCAGTCAGTAATTTCAGAATTGGGTTACGATAAAAACCCTTTGTACGCGCCTTTTGTGGCTGGTGCTGATTATGCTACAATTTGGCAAGCAGGGGAAACTTTACCTACTGTTTTAATGCACTTTAATAATCAGTTTATTAGTGCTTTGATTGGTGAACAATCTTTAAATGAGGCGATGCAAAGGGCGCAGGTTTCTGCTAATCGGGAAATTGCTGCGGCTAGGTAATTTTTTTGAACCGCGAAGACGCGAAGGGCGCGAAGGAATGAGAAGGTTTTGGAAAAGGGGAAGGTTTAGAGAGGGGTTGGCTGGGTTTTCTTTTATGGCTCCTACTATGATTGTGATGGGAGTTTTTACTCTTTTGCCGATCGCCTACGCTATATTTTTGTCTTTCCATAAGGTAAGGATTTTGGGTGAGTTTAATTTGCGGTTTATCGGTGGGCGCAATTTCTGGCGAATGTTGGCGGATGAACGGGTTTGGATTGCTTTACAGAATACTTTTGAATATGTGATAATTGTTGTACCAACTCAGACGATTTTGGCTTTGGGGTTGGCTTTAATTCTTAATTCCAGTATTAGGGGAAAGCATTGGTTTAGAGTTATCTTTTTTCTGCCAACTGTTACGGCTTCGGCAGTTTTGACTTTGATTTTTATGTGGATTTATAACTCGAATGGGTTATTAAATAATATTTTGGCTGGTGTTGGATTGCCGACTTATAATTGGATTGGCGATCCATCGGTGGCGCTAAAATCAATTATGATTATGAATATTTGGTCAACTGCGCCACTTTATATGATTGTCTATTTGGCGGCTTTACAAGATATTCCGAGAAGTCTTTATGAAGCAGCGAAAATTGACGGCGCAAGTGCTTTAGACCAATTTTTTAATATTACTCTGCCATTGTTAAAACCTGTAAGTTTTTTCATTCTTGCGATCGGGATTATTGGCACTTTTCAACTATTCGATCAATCTTATATCTTTTCCGCTGGTTCCGGTGGGCCAAACAATTCAACCTTAACAGTGGTTTTGCTGATTTATCAGTATGCTTTTAAGAGTTTAGATATGGGTTATGCCGCTGCTTTGGCGTTAATGTTGGCGGCGGTGATTATGGTGGTGACGGTGTTGCAAAGGACGATTTTTAAAGAAGAGAAGTTGCACTAAAGAAGGGGGATTTATGCAAAAGTTGAATTG
>JBAVZX010000360.1:0-9539 GCA_049589015.1 Phormidium sp.
CCTACCTACTGCTCCCAAAGCGCAAACTTGCTAACCTTTAGCGGAATGTCAGCAAAATTTTTGGGCATCTAACTTCAAATAATATGAGTGAACCACCTGCACAAAATTTCTGGGAGCGACTTAATAACTTAGTTTTAGTTCGCTTTTTATTACTATTTGCTTCCGGCTGGGCTTTAGTACAATGTTTAGCATACTTTGAAGCGATCATTGTCATTTTTAGTTTAGCAGCAGTCGTCGCCTTTCTCCTCCACTATCCCGTAAATTGGCTGAAACGTTTCTTACCTCATGGAGTAGCTGTTAGTTTAGTTTTCTTGTTGAGTTTATTAGTTTTTGGCTGGTTTACTGTTACTGTCGGATTAGCAATTGTTTCTCAAGGACAACAACTTCTTGATACTTTACCCGATTTTGTTAATTCCTTTACCCCTTTAGTAGAAAAACTAGAAAATTATCTGCGTTCTCGACATTTACAAGTTGATTTTAGTACACTTGAAAAGTCCTTGCGGGATCAATTACCCACCTTTATTAATGCTAGTTTTACCACTTCCCAGATAGTCTTAGATTACTTCATAAAATTGATTCTAATTGAAGTTTTGGCTTTTTTCATGTTGTTGGATGGCGAACAACTTTGGTCTTTTGTTTTGCGCGTCATTCCCAAACATTCAAGGACAAGATTTACAATTATAGTTAAACGCAATTTTTTGGGATTTTTCCGGGGACAACTGCTGTTAAGTCTATTCTTTACTATAGCCGCTTTTATCGGATTTTTAATCCTCCAAGTACCATTATCTTTAATCTTAGCGGTAATTGTGGGATTGTTTCAGTTAATCCCCGGAATTGGAGCCACATTAGGCATTGGTTTAGTCTGTTTAATTTTATTACCTAAAAGTGTTGGTTTAGCATTTAATGTACTCATAACTTGCATTATACTTCAACAAATTAAGGATAATTTATTAGCACCACGAATTATGCAAAATTCGCTAAATATTAACCCAGTAATTGGCTTTTTTGCCTTACTAGTTGGTTATCGAATAGCTGGGTTACTGGGAATTTTCCTGGCAACTCCTATTGCTGGGGTGTTCCTCAGTTGGTTTGGCATTGAAAACAAAAAAAGAATCAATTGGGATTAAATTAAAACTAGCTATTGAGAAAAATATTGGCTGAAATTTTCCCCAGTACTCCCAGTAATTACCCATAGTATAGCTCTAGCTCCATCGCGAATCGCTTTTTCAATTGGTTCAGGAGATTGTTTTGAAGGAACAGCGACAGATTTAAACACTATTCCCCGACTTCCTAACACTACTTCGGCAATAACTTCAGCACGACGCAGATGATAATCAGAGGTAACTAAATAAACACTGGTAACACCTTTAGCTTTTAATTCATCTACTAAAGTTGTAAAATTTGTCACTGTATCTACTGCTTGCTCATCAAAGTGAATTCGTTCTGAGTTAATCCCCGATTTAATAAAAATTTTTCTGACATAATTATTATATTTTCCCGAACCACCGGAAGAAATCCAAATCTCTAAATTCTCTAAATTCGGGTGTTGACTGACAAATTTTGCGGTAAACTTTTCTCGTTCCAAAGCAGAGGTTGAACCACCCAACATTAAAACTGCTTGGGGTGTTTCTAGACTTCTGATTTGCTTATAGCTAAACCAAAACAACAAGGGTGAAATCAACGTCAGTAACTTTAAGCTAGTGCTATATTTACGAGCAGATTTAGCTCGTAATTTCTTTTTGCGTCTGCTGGGTTGAATCTTTAGAACCATGAATTGATGGAATAATACACTAAATTTTGGCAATCACGCAGCAGATGATACCCCACTCAAGGTTTTGCTTCAACCCCAGATGCAATCTGCTGAAAAAAAGTATGATTCGAGAGTATCAGATGACGTGACTAAAGACGAATACAGAATTTATCTGCTGAGTTAATTCTCCAATCCAAAATTTAAAATCCCAAATCGAAAACCTAAAATCGATTAACGGGACTGATGGGATTTGAACCCATGACCTAGCGCTTCAGATTTGTGTGAGTTTCCCCACTCTCTGGACTATACCTTCACCATCAGCTAAAAGCTATTAGGTGGTGGCCGTCTTGTCTCTACACCTTCCTGACTCGAACCTCTTTTTTCTAGTTTGTCGGAGGGAGTCAGGCTTGGCTCGGTATTGCCATGAAGTGTAAGAACACTCAACAATTCGATAAGCTTCTTTTCACTTTTTAGGTTTCACCGACTTTGACCACATTCACTCATAGAGTTTCCTCTTATGGTGCCCGATATTTCAGGAGGCGCTCGCTCTATCCAGCTGAGCCACAGCCCCAAACACAAAGCCATGATAGCAGATTAATCAGAATTAGACAGCCAGGGTTGCTCCCAAGGACTACCGCCAATTTCTAAACCACAAAGGGAACTGCTAGCTTTCAGGATAGTTTGGGATTTTTCGCGCAATTCTAAGGTGAGATTTCCTTGCATGGTATCCCGACAAACTAATTGCATTCCGTCGCGAGTGGGAGCACGCAAGGGTGTTCCGGGTAAGTCAGTAGTTCCTAACAATTCGACTTCGTACTGGGAGTTTTTGGCTTGCATAAGCCATTTTCCCCAAGGTTCAATTTGCCAAGTGACTTGGGAGTTCCAGGGGACGAATTCGTAAAATTTGCCTTGGTGATGAATTCCCACTAAGGCGACTGACTCCATCCACCAAAGAACGCCACGTCTACCGCCTCCAGCTGTTAAGGCGAGGTCGGGTTGGTCGTCAAAGCAATTACAATTTAGCCAAAACCATCTTTGGGGAAATGCGCCACCCCAGTTTTTTTCGGCGTAAGCTGGGGCGTTGGTGAATTCGTAGCGTTTGCCATTCCACTCTATCCAACCTGTGGCTAAACCGTGGGCCATTAAGATTTGCCATCCGGGTTCAAATATTTGCAGGAAGGAGAAGAAGCCAGCGGTTGATTGTTGTGGTTGTCCTGAGTTTCCCCATCCGTAAACGGGTTGGATTTCGTATTGCCAATGGGCTGTGTGACCTGTGCCGGGGTCGTGAAGGCTTCCTTGATGGAATTTTGCTGTTCCTTGGTATCCTTGCTGGATGTGGCGTGTAAAGTCTTCTGGTGGGAGATGGCGGGGTTTTAAGAGATCCCCCTCTTGTCCCCCTTGATAAGGGGGAGGAAAGTGAGGTTTTAAGAGATCCCCCTCTTGTCCCCCTTGATAAGGGGGAGGAAAGTTGGTTTTTCCCCAATGTCCTAGCCCTAAGCTGTCTTGCCATGCCCAAAATTTGTTCATGTCGGGGAAACTGCGGCAAATGTATTCATCGTTGGGGCCGAGGATTTGGGCGCTACCTCCACTGTGCAGTTTACTGCCTTTTGGATCTTCGATCGAATACATGAAGGCAAATGTTTGGCGATGTTCGGGTAGGGTAACTCGATAATACCAACCTTCAAAAAAACGTCGATCGCTTCCGTCCCAATGATAGCCACTGTGAGGGGTTTGTAAATTTTTTCGTTGTTGGGGAAGATTGAACATAAGCTTTAGTGGCTGAATCAGAGCACAATTTAAGGAATAGGAATTGGGATTTAGGAAGAATTATCTATCTATGGTTTTATAAACTATGAGCTATTGTCTTAATCCTGAGTGCCAGAAGTTAATCAATCCTGATGATACAAAATTTTGCCTTTCCTGTGGTTCGAGGTTGCTTTTGGACGATCGCTATCGTGCTATACAACCCTTAAGTCATGGTGGCTTTGGTAGAACTTTTCTGGCTGTAGATGAGTATAAACCTTCTCGATCGCGTTGTGTGATTAAACAGTTTTTTCCTCAATTGCAAAATGCGGAAACTGCCAAGAAAGCGGCGGAAATGTTTCGCCATGAGGCGATACACTTGGAAGCATTGGGCAATCATCCCCAAATAGCAGAATTGTTGGCTTATTTTGACCAAGATAATCGACAGTATTTGGTGCAAGAGTTTATTGAGGGAAAAAATCTTGATCGAGAATTAGCCGAGGAAGGCGCTTTTAATGAAAGAGGAATTCGCCAATTATTAAATGATTTGTTGTTGGTGTTGCGATTTGTTCACGATCGCCAGATAATTCACCGAGATGTTAAACCTGCTAATATTATCCGTCGCAGTAGCGATTGTCAATTGGTTTTGGTTGATTTTGGTGCGGCTAAATTAACTACTGGATTAGCTTTAGAATTGACGGGAACGGTGATTGGTAGTGCGGGTTATACTGCGCCAGAACAACTTTTGGGAAAAGCTGTTTTTGCGAGTGATTTATATAGTTTAGGGGTTACTTGTATTCATTTGCTGACGCAGGTTCACCCTGTAGAATTATACGATACTGGTGAGGCGGTTTGGGTTTGGCGGAACTATCTTAAACATCCAATTAGTGATGAGTTGGGCGGAGTTTTAGATAAGTTACTGGAAACTGCGACTGCAAGACGTTATCAATCTGTTGAAGCTGTTCTTAATGATTTAAATTTGCATCTGTTTGAAGCTAATACCAATTTTTCAGATCCAACGGTTATTTTGCCATCTGTATCTCAACCTTTAAGTAAAAATTGGAAATATCTTGGCACTATCTTTGGGCATTCTACCAGGGTGCTTTCTCTGGCGGTTAGTCCTGATGGGAAAACTCTGGCTAGTAGCAGCGAAAATGGCACGATTAAGTGGTGGTCTTTCGATGTTGATAAAATTAACATTGGTGCAATATCTTTACCATCTAAAAGTTTGTGTGGGAGTGAGAGTCCGATTAATGCGATCGCTTTTAGCCAAGATGGAAATTTGTTGATTAGTGGTGATAAAAAAGGCAGAATTGAATATTGGAATTTGCAAACAGGCAAACTTCAAAATAGTTTGATTGGACATGAAGAAGGCAGAGTTAAATATCGAGATGTACAGACAGGAGAACTTAATAATAGTTTGATTGGGCATTCGGCGGAAATTAGATCGATCGCTATTAGCAGTAATGGCTATTTTCTAGCTAGTGCGAGTGAAGATAAAAATATAAAAGTTTGGCGATTTAACGATCAAGAGTTGGTGTACAGTTTCCGGGAAAAGGGGAAGGTAAATGCGATCGCTTTTTGCCCCAAGTCCCAAATAATTGCCTGTGGTGGTGAAAGCCAAGATATTAAATTATGGAGTTTAAAAACTGGGAAGTTAATTCAAAGTTTGGAATGGCCTTCTGGTGCGGTTTATGATTTAGCTTTTAGTCCTGATGGTAAGGTTTTGGCTATTGGCGGTTATGGGAGAACAATTCGACTTTGGAATTGGGAAACGGGGGAATTAGTTAATAGTTTGAAAAGTAATTTGTATTCGGTCCGATCGCTTTGTTTTAGCCCCGATGGTCAAATTCTTGCTAGTGGTGGAGAAGATACAACAATTAAGATTTGGGATTGGCAAAGTGAGAGCTTAATTGCTTCTTTTCCGCATCATTTACAGTTAGTTTCATCTCTGGTTTTTAGTCCAGATGGTAGGTTTTTGATTAGCGGTTCTCATGATAAGAGTATTAAGTTTTGGCAGGGAGTTTGAACCGCAAAGAACGCAAAAAACGCGAAGGCAAATCTTGCACCAGTCGCAAAATCCACCTGGGACTCAAGTCCCAGGCTCATAGCGAAAGTCCTCTAAAGAGGACTAAAATATTTGCAATTCTTATGCTTTTAGTCCACTTTAGTGGAGTTAAGCTATTAGCCTGGGACTTGAGTCCCAGGCGGGCTAAAACGACAGGCGCAAGATCTCAGGATAACTGCTAAATACTAAAAATATTGCTCAATTTACAGGAAAGTTAACCATGCAAGATTTGATTTTTGTCAAGACTTTTAAGGGGCATTCTTCTGCGGTGATGTCTGTTGTGTTTAGTCCGGATGGTGAAAGTTTGGCTAGTGGAAGTCAGGACAAAACTGTAAAAATTTGGCACTTGGTTAATGGCGAATCTGATACTTTGATAGGGCATGGAAAAACTGATTGGTTTGGCGGAGTTAATGCGGTTGCTTTTAGCCCTAATGGACAACTTTTAGCTAGTGGCAGTAACGATAAAAGTATTAAAATTTGGCGACTAGCTAATGGTGAGGAAATTCTTAGTTTGAATGGTCATTTAGATGCCGTTCTTACTGTGACTTTTACTCCTGATAATCAAGCTATTGTTAGCGGTAGTGGTGGTAATGATAAAACGGTGAAACTTTGGTATTTAGCTAACCAGAAATTGCTGACTCTTAAAGGACATTCTGATTGGTTTGCTGGGATAAATTCTGTTGCTGTTAGCCTTGATGGTGACATTATTGCTAGTGGAAGTCAGGATAAGACTATCAAGATTTGGGAACGGAAAAATGGTAAAGAAATTTGCACTCTTCAAGGTCATTATGATTGGGTTTGTTCGGTAGCTATTAGTCCTAATGGTAAGATTTTGGCTAGTGGTAGTAAAGATAAAACTGTCAAGTTATGGGATTTAAAGACTGGGGAAATTCTTCGTAGTGTCAATTATCAAAAGGCTGTTTATTCTGTGGCTTTTAGTCCTAATGGTAAGTATTTGGCTAGCGGGGGTGGAGATAAAAATATTACAATTTTACCTGTTGATTTTTAAAAGCGCTAGGGAATACTAACTGTATACTGAGTTAATCTACCTCCCATCATGAGTTATTGCCTTAACCCCAACTGCCAAAAACCCCAAAACCCCGAAAACACAAACTTTTGCCAAAATTGTGGCGCAAAAATTTTACTCAACGAACGTTATCGATCGATTAAACTAATAGGACAAGGTGGTTTTGGCAGAACTTTTTTAGCAGTTGACGAACACAAACCATCAAAACCTAAATGTGTAATTAAACAGTTTTTTCCCCAAGCACAAGGAACGAACAATTCCCAAAAAGCAGCAGAACTATTTGCCCAAGAAGCAGTAAGATTAGATGAACTAGGAAAACATCCCCAAATTCCCGAATTATTAGCCCATTTTTCCCAAGATAACCATCAATATTTAATCCAAGAATTTATCGACGGACAAAACTTAGCTCAAATATTAGAAGCAGAAGGAACTTTTAAAGAAAATCAAATTCGTGACTTACTGAATAGTTTACTTCCTACCTTAGAATTTATCCATTCTCACAACGTCATTCACCGGGACATTAAACCAGAAAATATCATTCGTCGCCCTAATGGGGAATTAGTTTTAGTAGATTTTGGTGCAGCTAAATTTGCCACAGGAACAGCTTTGCTAAAAACTGGAACTGTTATCGGTACGCCTGAATATATCGCCCCTGAACAAGCAAGAGGAAAGACAGTTTTTGCCAGTGATTTATATAGTTTAGGTGTAACTTGTATTCACTTACTGACTCAGGTTTCCCCTTTCGATTTATTTGATATTAATGAGGATGCTTGGGTATGGCGACAGTATTTAGTAAATAATTCAGTTAGTCAGGAATTAGGTAATATTTTAGATAAATTGATTAAAAATGCTGTGAATCAGCGTTATCAATCTGTAACTAATGTAATCAAAGATTTGCAGCAACAACAACCTCAAATAAACCCTCTACCAATTACATCTGTAAAACCTAATATTCAACATTCATTCTCACCTAAAATGTGGCGATGTGTGCATACTATCACCGGACATCGTGCTTCAGTTTTGTCGATCGCTTTTAGCCCCAATGGTCAATTTATTGCTAGTGGAAGTTGGGATAAAACTATTAAATTATGGCAATTAGTGACAAATCAAAACGGGGAAATAGAATCTTCATTGCTAAACACTTTAAATGGACATTCTGATTGGGTGAGAGGTGTTGATATTAGTCCAAATAGCCAAATTCTAGTCAGTGGAAGCGAAGATAAAACTATTAAATTATGGCAAATTAGTAACTGTGAATTACTGCAAAATATTCGGGCGCATTCTGATTATATTCGCTGTGTAGCTTTTAGTCCTGATGGTACAACTATTGCCAGTGGAAGTGATGATAAAACTGTTAAGATATGGGATGTAAATAGTGGTCAATGTATTGGTAATTTAAGGGGACATTCTAACGCCGTTACTTGTCTAAGTTTTAGTTTTGATGGTAACATTCTAGCTAGTGGGAGTTGGGATAACACGATCGAACTTTGGCATCTAGCAACTGGGAATTTAATTAGCACTATTAAAGGACATTCCAACGCAGTTTCTAGCATCGCTTTTAGTCGTGATAGCAACATCCTTGTTAGTGGAAGTTGGGACTGTACAATCAAAATTTGGCAACTTAATAATCAGGAATTAATCAATACTTTATTTGGACATTCTGCTTATGTTTCATCAGTTGCGATTAGTCCAGATGGGCAAACTATTGCTAGTGGAAGTATTGACAATACTATTAAACTTTGGAATTTCAGCAATGGTGAATTGATTTGTACTCTCAAAGGGCATTTAGCAGCAGTTAATTCTGTGGCTTTTAGTCCTGATGGTAAAATTATTTGCAGTGGTAGTGAGGATACTACTATTAAAATTTGGCAGTTTGATTAACAGGATAAACTAATGAGAGAAATTCAATGTAATACTTGTGGTAGTAATCACTATGAAGAACGCCGAATTGATTACCTTTACAGTTATCAAGGTAAGTATTTATTAGTTCCTAATACTCCAGTAGAAATTTGTGTTGATTGCGGGATGGTTTATTATGATGCAGCAGTTCTTAAAGAAATTGAGCGACGTTTTTTTGCTATTCATCAGCAAAATGAAGAACCTGATACCTACATTCAAATGCCAACAAAAAGTTACACCAATTAGGGATCATACAGCATTTTTAAACGGATACGCACCAGAAGACGAAGGGCTTTATGATAATTATCCATTGCCATAAAAAATTAGGGTGGGAATCACCCACCCATCATTAATTATTCAGCAGAACCAGCAGTACTTGCTACTTTAGCGGGTTCTTGAGCTTGCAAAGGTTCTGGGGTTGAAGTTTGTACAGACTCTTCAGAAAACTTAGTCCATTCTGTGTGGAAGAAACCTGGTTTGTCGATTCTTTCGTAAGTGTGTGCGCCGAAATAGTCGCGTTGTGCTTGGGTGAGATTTTGGGGTAGACGATCGCGCCGATAGCTGTCAAAATAATCCAAAGAAGCACTAAACGCCGGAACCGGAATACCCAACAGCGCCGCTTGTGACAACACCTCGCGCCACGCACCTTGACGATCCAAAATTGTCTGTTTAAACTCAGGAGCTAACAGCAAATTCGGTAACTCAGGATTATCATTGAACGCTGACTTAATCTTATTCAAAAATCCCGCCCGAATAATACAGCCACCTTTCCAAATTCGAGAAATTTCACTCAAATTCAAATCGTAAGAATAAGCCTTCGATGCCGAACTCAAAAGCGCCATACCTTGAGCATAAGAGCAAATTTTTGAACAGTAAAGCGCATCCCGAATTTGCGTCACAAAAGTGCTCACATCCCCGGTAAACTTAGTAGTTGGGCCAGTCAAAACTTCCGAAGCAGCAACCCTTTCCTTCTTGTAAGAAGACATAATTCGAGCATTCACCGCCGCCGTAATTGTCGGAATAGAAACACCCAATTCTAAAGCACTTTGTAC
>JBAVZX010000361.1:0-7589 GCA_049589015.1 Phormidium sp.
ATCGTAGGTGTAATCGTAAGTTTGGGTTTTTCCAACTACCGTTTCCCGCTTTTGCACGATGCGACTGAGTTGGTCATAACTAAGCTGTAATTGATAGATGATTTTCCCGTTAACTTGATTTGTCCGAGAAATGACGCGACCGGAATTATCGTACTCAATGTCAACTTTCATCCTGCGATCTGTCATTTGAATCGGCGCACCTGTGGCTTGATTTCGTACTATTTGGAATTGACCGTATTGTGTTAGTAAACCGTCCGCATCCCGTTTCATTTCGATTTCCGGTTCGTCATCTAACTGCATCCCTACCAGAGAAAAATTATTGTCGTAACGATAGCGGTAAGTGCCATTAGTAACACCACTCCACGCCATTTCAGTTACTAAACCGCCGTCATAAGTAAAGGTCATTTCTTGAGGTGTACCACCATCTGCGGGAGTGCGAATTAGTTTTGTTACCCGCCGCGTTTCTTTTTCATAAGTAACGTCTACTTGCGCTTCCGGGTAAATGGCACTTTCTAGGTAGCCTGATTGGTTGTAAATGCCTTGAATTTGGCGACCGCTAGGAAGGGTAGAATTTGTCAGTTGTTGTTCGGAATCGTAAGTGCTGGAATACGATCCCCCCCAGCCCCCCTTAATAAGGGGGGAGTTTGAGTTAGAGAGGTTTTCTTCCCTATTCAGGGGGGAGTTAGAGGAGTTTTCTTCAAAGCCCCCCCTTGTTAAGGGGGGGTTGGGGGGGATCTCTGGCGGTACATACCCAGATTCCATATTCACAGCATTATATTTGAGGGTATGAACTGCACCGCTTGGCACGATAATTTGAGTTAGGTTGCTGTTAGCATCGTAGGTAAATTTATAAGTTCTGCCACTGGGTAAGGTTGTCTGAATAATTCGCCCAATTTCATCGTAATTGTACTGAACTTGATTGCCTTCTGCATTAACAAGACTGCTGAGGCGACCTTGTTCATCATAGCTATAGCTGAGTATTGTTTGATTGCCTTGTATGGCTTTAATCAATTGTCCGCGATCGCTATAACTAAAAGTCACAGATTCTAATCCAGCAATTTCAGTTTTAATTACCCGTCCGCGATCGTCCAATGTTAAAATGCTTTGCCGTCCTTCAGGAGATTTGTAGATAACTTGTTTGTTTTGAGCATCAAAAGTTGTGCTGGAAGTGCGACCGTTAAAATTGACGATATCGGTGAGAGTTTCTAAACTTAAGGGGTCATTGGGATTGGAGAGAGAAAGCGATCGCGTTACTTCCAAATTCGCCTCAAGTCCGCCTGGTGTTTTGAGAACTGTTCGCTTAATCATCGGTACTTGTTTGCCAAAACGCGGATCGGGTTGTTGTTCTTGAATTAAAGTGCTGCCATCGGGATAAGTAATCGTTTCGTTACCATTTTTATCCGTTAAAGCAACGATCGCACCTGCACCACCACAACCTTTATTAACTTGACGTTCCTCACCCGTTGATAACCGTTCAGTCAAATAAGTAGACTCGCGTCCTGTCGCGGTAATTTTAGCAACCATAAAGCCTTTTTCGGTGCGGTTGCGTGCAAAAGCTTCGCCATTTCCATCGGGTTCTTCTCGTCCAACTAATCGCCCTAATTCATCATAATTAAAGCAGTAAATGTTGCCTTTAGAGTCGGCGAAACTTGTCAATAATCCAGCATTAGCATAGTTGAAAATGGCGGTTTCATTTGCTGGGTTGGTGACAGTTTCTAAGTAACCATCTGCATTCAAATTTAAGTTAGTTTGCTGACCGTAGGGAGCAATAATCGCAATGGGAATACCATCAACATTGCGGTGAATTTGGGTAATATTGCTGTCCCCATCTTCAATTGCTATAAGATAGCCAGATTCATCGTATTGGAAATGATAGATTACCGCTTTTGTGAGGGTGCTAATTGTCCGTAAATGTCGTCCGGTGTTATCGAAAATATAAAGTTGACCGCCACCTTCGCTGGGGATTTGTAGAAACCCGGTTTCTTGAAGAAACCGGGTTTCTGGGGTTTCCACATTACGGCGTTGTCCATTCCCCAAATAAAGAGTTTTTCCTGCTGCATCATAAGCATGATGAACGCTAATAGTCCAACCGCCTAAACCTTGCGCGATCGCATTCCATGTTCCTAGCGTAGTTGTTCCTTCTTTGCGCTGATTGTATTCCGGTTGGGGGTAGATAAAAGTCGTGCGAATAGTGACAGGTTGCTTACCAGATAATAGACGACCGTTGATATCTTTTCCATTCCAGGTAAAGGTATAAGTTTGATTTGGTTGCGGCGGAAAAGTTTTGATAAAGTGTTGTCCGGCGATATCAATTTCTATTTCGATTCGCTCTAAATCTGCTGCAACGTGAGAACCGCTGACGGGAATTGTGCGGGTATAAGCTGCTTGACGACCGGGAACGCGATCGCTACTGTAATGCAGACTAAAAGGAGCGCCATTAATTTCTACTGCTGCACCTAAGATTTGATTTTGAATTTCGATAAAAGAACGTGGTAACATAATCGATTTTCTCCGAATTATTGTGTGCTTTTTTTTCGTAATGAAACCCAACATTAATGATTGGTTAGATGTTGGGTTTCGTTTCCTCAACCCAACCTACGCCTAACCGCCGCACGATGTAGTTTCTTCTATCCAAATTGGATCGATCGGCTCTCCATTTAGTCGGTCAATTAAGTTGACAACATCTGCTCCCCACATTCCAATAATGCTGTTAATTCCTGATAGCCAACCTTCGATCGATCCTTCTTTAATTGCACCGCCGATCGCTAAACCTGTATTGCCAATTTTGCCCAAATATTCAAATGCTTTGACAGCAGTGCTATTGAACACACCAGCAAAGTTTGTGCCTAGCGTGATGACGGAATTAAAGATATTGCCGATCGCGCTAAACCAATCGCCATTTTTAATCGATTCGATACCGCTATAAATCATCGTCGGTACATTCTGCAAACTATGAAATACTTGCAGCATCATTTGTTGAATCATTGGTGAGCATTGATTGATAAAGTTGGAAAGTCCAGAAGTAACGCCACCAGCGACACCACCAAGGATTTGTAAGAATCCCATAATATTGTCGCCGGACATCATCGATCGCACGCCACTAAAAGCGCCCGCAGCAACAGATTGCAATCCTTGAATCGCTAATTTTGCACCTTGACTAAGCACATTACCCATACCAGCAGTGAGTGCATTTACCCCCGCCATTACTATGCTGAAAATACCGCCCAACCAGTCGCCATTTATAATCGATTGAATCGCATTAATCCCTGCACTGGCAGCAGTTAAAGCAATTCCTAAAGGTGCTAGTGGTGTAAAGCTAAGAATCGTTCCCAGGATACCGATAACACCGGAAATGATGCCCAATATCTTATTCCAAAAAGCTTTTTTCCGAGCTTTGCGTTCTTGAATTCGTTTCTGGATAATTTCATCGAGAATCTTCTTACCTTGTTCGGCTAAATCTTCAGAAATTGCTACCGCTTGTTCGGCATAAGCTACTTTTTGCAACGCCTCCAAATACTGCGGTTCGATAATTTGCATTTCACCTTGCAATTGGCCCGATCGCTCTAACTCTTTCAGCAATTCTTGAGAAGCACCCTGTAAATCTTTTTGAGCATTTTCCAAGAGTTTGCCATCCAACTGTTCATCCCATTCGATGCCTTGAATCTGTGCTTTATACTCTTGAATTTGCCCAATTAAACCATCCATTACATTGAGCAGATTTTCTTGAATATTAGCCGCTTCTTTCCCTTGCAATGCTAAGTTAATATCACCCCGCGCTTCTGCTAACAAAGCTTTCACATCAGCAGGTAAATCCGGTTGCTGAGTTTCCAAATCTTTCAGCGAAGAGAGAAGTCCCGCTAATTGTATTTGCAACTGCATTGGATCGTCCGTTGGATCTAGCGTTGCTAACCCCAATTGACCGCGAACATTATTCAAAGATTGCCGCAAATCATCTTCAGCTTGCAGTTGTTTGAGTTGTTCAATTTTGGCAGTGGTTTCTTGGCGCTGGCGTTCCAATTCTAAAGCGTCGCGTTCCATCCGCGCCTGCACTGCTGCATCGATATCTATCTGCCAATTTTGAGCAATTTCTTGCTCTAATTGCGCTTGTGCCAGATTCAGTTTTTCCAGAGTTACTAACTGAATAAAAGTTTGCTCCGTTTGTTCGCGGATGCGAGTAATACCATCTAAACGTGCTTGTGCAACTGCTAATTCTTGCTCTTTCTGCTCCCGTTCTTCCTGAGTTTCCGCAACTTTGGCATTCAATTCATTTAACAACTTAGTAGCAGTTTCTTGTTGTTCTTGTAGCGTTTTCATCTGAGATTCTGCCGTTTCCTTCGCCACTCGAAAAGCATTTGCTTGAGCTTGAGCGCGACGTTGCAATTCTCGATTATTCAGCATTTCCTGATAATATCGATCGGCTAAAATCCGGTCTTCAGGACGTGCTAAACCACCCGCACAACCTCCACCTTTATCACTAGCTAAATCGTTGTAATCTCGGTAATAAATCTCGGCTGCGGTTGCCATGTCATTGTACTTCGCCACATCCAACAAATGCTTGGCTTCTTTATAGCCTGCATCAGTTGCTTGTTGCAAACGTTGCAGAATTTGGAACTCTAAATCATTAACTTGTTGCTGTTTTTGTGCTGCTTGCAAAGTGTAATTAGCATTAGATTGAGTAGCTTCCACCAAAGCTTTTAAAACCGTTTGATGTTCCTTCGCTGCTTTCAAATGTTCGTCATTTTGCACCAACAAATCAGTTTTTAATTGTTGCAAAGGTTCCGTGAGAGCCTTGCTAGCTGCTTCAGCTTGTTCCGCCAGTCGTTGTGCTTCTGCCAAAGCTGCACGCGCATCATCTAATTGTTGTTGCAAATTGCTGTAATCATCATCCGGGTCATTAATATAAGCATCCAGCAATCGCTGTTCAGCCAAAATCACCTCATTTTGTGCTGTTAACATCGTGCGTTTTTGGGTGAGAGCAGTTTGCTGTGCGGTGAGAACTGCTGCTTTATTGGAGAGCATTTGGAGAGATTTATCGACCTGCACCAAATTAGTATTTAAATCATCCAAAGCATCTGCTATCACACCTTTTTGCACCAAATCTAGAATCTGATTTTCAATTACTAAACGTTGCTGCTCAAGGTTCGTAGTAAGCACTTTAGTGCTAGCCAATTCATCACTCAAAGCTACACTTTGACGCTCAACCCATTTTTCGGCTTCAGCTAATTGTTGTTGAGTTTCAATCGCTTTCTGATTCAGTTCTCCACGTTCTTTTAAAACATCAGCAACAGCAGCACGATATTCCTCAGAATCAGTATCATATTCTTCCCATTCAGCACTCACTTTCGCATTCTGTGCGTCAGCTTCTTTCTGTGCTTCTTCTAACTGTTGTTGCAGTGTTGGTAGCAGAGTTTCTAACAATTCTTGCTGAGTTTTCGCCTGGGGAATTTCATCTCGTGCAGCTTCTAATTCAGCAAAGAAATTCCTCGCTTCTTTAACAGGTAATTCCGCTTGATTCGCTGCATCATTAGCATCAATCCACTGATCTTTGAGAGGTTCAAGAAGTTCTACTACTTTGCGCCATTTCTCAGCTTCAGCTA
This sequence comes from Phormidium sp., assembly GCA_049589015.1. Classification (GTDB taxonomy): domain Bacteria; phylum Cyanobacteriota; class Cyanobacteriia; order Cyanobacteriales; family Aerosakkonemataceae; genus Floridanema. Next base: position 5,598 of record JBAVZX010000361.1, read on the forward strand.
GGTGATATGTTCCTTGTTGCCGTAGTTCTGGAACTTTATAATTTTGATAGGTATTCCACAAATACCAGTCATGGTCATAGTGAGTAACAGTCTCCCAATGTCCTCTTCTTCTACGTTTACCGCTAACCCAAACCTGCTCATACCAATAAAGGCCACTCTTATGACTAACAGACCAATGGTAAGCTGCTTGTTGTTCGTACCAAGCAGCTTGCGCTAAATCAGCATAACCTTGCGCTTCATGGGATGCTAGTTCTGCTTTCGCTTTATCGTATAACGCTTGAAGAGGGTTACGTCCTTCTACAGAATCTGCATTGAGAATAACATCAGCTTGAGTTGCATTTAAAAGATTGGAAATCTGCTGATTGGAATTGTTTCCTTCTAAAGTTGCACCTGTTAATAAGTTGATCGCACTACCGTTTTCAGGATATTTAGCAAGGAAAGCTGCACGGCGAGTTTTTGCATCTCCCGGCATTTGGAGATATTCTTTCAACTGTTCTGATTCAACACCGTAACGAATTGCGATCGGTGCAATTTCTTCCCACAAGTCCGCATCTTGTTGAATGCGAAGTTTAATTTTCGCGATCGCATCTTCAGTAGAAGTAACAGCAGTATCCAATTGATCTGCTTTAACTTCCAGCACACCGAGAGTAGCGATCGCATCCTGTAAATTCGCCTCAGTACGCTGATATTCCCCATTCGGATCGGCAAAGTTATCCTGAATATAGGTAATCAAATCATCTACTGACTGAGACAGATTTTGTTGCTGTTCAGCTAATTCTTTCGTCTGTTGATTACCTGCTAAAAATTGCTCTGTCCAATTCGTCACACCAAGACGTAAATCTTGGTTAATTTGACTTGTCAATTGCACGTAATCTAGCACCGTGCCAGATTTAATTGCTGCATCTGCTGCTTGTTCGGAATTCAGTTGAGACTGCAAAGCTTCCAGTTTTATATCATTACTTTCAAGCTTCTGGCGAATTTCCAATTCTTGTTTCTGACGTAACGGTGTTAGCGCCTCAGTTGCTTGATTCAACAATTGCTCTAATTCATCAACACTCGTCTGATTAGCAGCTTTCAAACTTTCCAAATCTTGCAACTGAATTTGAGATTGAGCAATCAAATTATTCAGTGCTTGTTTGCTGACATCATCTGTAGTATTCGCTAATTCTTGTTGCCAATTCGCAATTAATTGATTCAAATTATTGGCTTGAGTAGTTAACTCGTTACCAACATTCCGTAATTGTTCTAAATGGGTATTGACTTGCGGCTCAACTTGTGTTGCAAAGAAGTCAACATCGGACTCAGAAGCGAGGATACCGAAACCAATCAATTGCCGCAAAGCTGTGGAGTGTAATTGAGTAGTTTGGGATAGTTCGACAGCGAGATTTTGCGCTTTAGTAGTAGCGGATTGAATGATTTGAGTTTGTTGATTTTCTTGGATTTGGAAGGGTTCTAATTGTTTGGTGACAGATGCGATCGCACTCTTCAAAACCGCTTCTTGTCCCTCTAATTGCTGTACCGTTTGTCCAATTTTCTCCAGTTCGGATTGTTTCTGAATAAGTTCCGATTTTTGCTCAGATATCTTTTGATTAAGTTCGTTAATTCTTGCTTCAGTTTGTTGTCGCTGTTGCCACAAACGATTGCGTTGATCTGTGATAAATGAAGCTTGTTGTAAATTAGCACGAGCAGCATCAGCTTCAGCCGTATTGTAAGCATATTCTCGACCATTCCAATACCAAACCTTTTGCTGATGAGCAGTTGCTTGATTGAGGTAATATCGCTCTGCTGCTGCTAATGGATCGTCGTTGTCAACTAAACTTTGTAGCAATAAAGTTTGGTTGCCTAATTGCAGTTTGGTAAATTCAATATTTCGCTGAATTTCGGCAATGGATTGTTGGAGAGTACGACCATCTATCAAACTTTCTTCAACAGTCTGTAACTCCTGTTCCAAATCTGCCAATTGTTGACGATAAGTTTCTCCTGCTTGGCGAA
>JBAVZX010000362.1:0-5206 GCA_049589015.1 Phormidium sp.
GCTCAAATCTCTTAGTTCGCCGAGAATTTATTGACGCAGCAGGTAAATTTGATCCAGAGTTGAAATCAGCAGAAGATTGGGATTACTATATTCGCTTGGCGGCGCGTTGTCAGTTTGTTTTAGTTCCGAAATACCAAATTTTATACCGTCGCTCTTCTGGATCAATGACTTCTAAAGTTGATGTGATGGAACATTACATTGTCACGGTGACTGAACGAGCATTTCAGCAAGCGCCAGAAAAATTCCAGGATCTCAAAAAGCAAAGTTTAGCTTATACTTATCGCTTCTTGTCCCAGCTTTGTATTGCTCATGTTTTGAACTATCAAGGAATTAAACAAGCTAGTCAGAAGTTACAAAAAGCAATTACTTTATCTCCGAAAATTTTGTCAGAGCGTCAGACTATCCGCTTAGTTTTAAAAGTAGGAATTATGCGGTTAATTCCCTATCAATTATCTAAGCATTTTACCCGATTGTTGGGCAAACTATTCCCTGACTCTTCTACTAAAAATTTGGCTTTTCGCAATTAAGATTTGCTTTAATGTTAAAGTTCCCCAGGAGTTAAAAGTGGAAAGATGAATTTAGGCACAAGTTTTGCCAAACCGATCGCTAGCATTAAGAAAAAGTTCAATAATGAATTTATTCGTAATCTTAGTTGGTTGGGTGGCTCAGAAGCAATTAATAGAATCTTACGTTTAGCCGCTACTGTTGTTCTGGCGCGTTCCTTAAACGACTATGATTATGGATTAGCCGCCTTAGTTTTAACTACTTATGAATTTACCCAAGTATTTACCAGAATTGGCATTGGTGGCAAAGTAATTCAAGCTGATGAAGAAAGCCTAGAATCTATCTGCAATGGAGCATATTGGCTGAATTGGTTAATTTGTTGCAGCTTATTTGTTATCCAGTGCATTATCGCTTTTCCGGTAGCTTGGTTCTATCATGAAAATGCGCTGATAATGCCAATTTGTATACTGGGATTGGTTTATTTAATTACTCCTTTTGGTCGCATACAATCAACTCTAATTCAAAGGGAAAATCGCCTAAAAGTTACGGCTGTTGGTAGTGTTGTGCAAATGGCAGCAGCTAATATTTTAACTGCTGTTTTTGCAGTTTTACATCTGGGAATGTGGGCGATTATTTTACCAAGACTTTTAGTAGCTCCTATAGATATTTATATCAACTTAAGTAACCATCCTTGGCGAATCAAAAAAGGATTTACTACCGAACGTTGGGGAGAGATTTTTAATTTTGGCATGAATATTCTAGGAATTTCTCTGTTATCTACTCTCAGAAATAACCTGGATTACCTCATAATTGCCAGATTTTTGGGAGTAAAAGAACTGGGCTTATATTTCTTTGCTTTCAATGCCGGATTAGGAATTAGTTCCAATATAATTCTGTCAATTACTACTGCTTTGTATCCTTACTTATGTGCAGTTAGGTCAAATTGGGAGGAGTTTAAAAAGCGTTATTTTGGTAGCTTAAAAAAGATTGCAGTTATTATCATCCCCTTTGTCATATTGCAATCTAGTTTAGCTCCTTTATACGTGCCAATTATTTTTGGCAAAAAATGGGTAGAGGCGGTTCCAATATTGATTCTGATTTGTTTATCAGCAATTCCCCGTCCATTCTTTTTAGCTTCTACTAACCTTTTAGCAGCTATGGGTAAGCCACATTTAAGCTTTCGCGGAAATATGCTGTTTACCTCAATTTTTGCGATCGCATTACTCATAGGAGTGCAGTGGGGTGCGATCGGAGTTGCCATCAGTGTGCTATTAGTTCATCTGATTTTCATGCCAGGATTCACAATTTGGGCTACCCAATTCGTCTTTGGGAAAAAGAACCAGAAAGCTGTGCAAAATGTTACCTAAAAATCGAGCAATACTGTAAATAAAAAAATGAAAAAAGTTTCTGTAATTATTCCAGTTTACAAAGTCGAGCAGTACATCGCAGACACCGTGCGATCGGTCCTAAATCAAACCTACCAAAACTTTGAACTGTTGATTGTTTATGATGGTTCTCCCGATCGCAGTATCGAAATCTGCCAACAATTCAACGACCCCAGAATTAAAATTATTCGCCAAAACAATCAGGGAGTATCCGCAGCTAGAAACAACGGAATTCGTCACGCTCAAGGAGAATACATTGCCTTCTTAGATGGCGATGATATTTGGTTGCCAGAAAAACTAGAAAAACACATTCAACATTTAGAAACTTCACCAAAAATAGGAGTTAGCTTTAGCCGTTCCGCCTTTATCGATCAAACAGGCAAACCTTTAGACATCTATCAAATGCCCAAGCTAAAAGGCATCACTCCCGCCCTTACACTCTGCCGCAATCCTATTGGTAACGGTTCCGTTCCTGTAATTCGCCGCGAAGTTTTTGAGCAAATTAAATTACCCATTAATGCTGATGAAACTGGCAAATATTACTATTTTGACGAACAATTGAAAAACTTAGAAGATGTCGAATGTTGGCTTCGCATTTGTTTAAAATCTGACTATGAAACAGAAGGTATTCCCGAAGCCCTCACCCTATACCGAGTCAACTTAAAAGGAGCCTCCACTAACGTATCTAGACATTTAGAATCTGTGGAAAAAGTATTAGAAAAAACTCGCTCCTACGCCCCCGAATTAATCCAGCAATGTGGAAATGCTACTAGAGCTTATCATTACCGATTTTTAGCTCGCAGACTTGTTAGTTTACGCAATGGTAAAGAAGCCGTAAAATTTGCCCACCGTGCTGTAAATACTCACTGGCGCATCATTTTAGATGAACCACGTCGGACATTTTTAACCTTAGCTGCTGCTTATTTCCTCTGGCTTTTACCTGAATCTTTTTACAGCCAAATGGAAAATTTAGCGTTGATGTTAACGGGTGCTGCACAAAAACGCCGCATTCTCCAAGAGCAGTCTGAATAAAATGAACTTTACCCAACAAGTTAGAAATCAACTAACTAATAAATTATCTAACCAATTCATTCGTAATATTAGTTGGTTGGGTGTATCAGAGATCATAATTCGCCTTTCTCGGTTAGCCACAACTGTCGTTTTAGCCCGCTTTTTATCACCAAAGGATTACGGCTTAGCAGCAGTTGTGATTACCATTCATGAATTTTTCTTTGTTTTTACCCGCTACGGGGTTAATGCTAAACTAATTCAAGCCAATCAAGCGGAAATAAAAGATTTATCTAATTCTACCTTTTGGTTTAACTGGATAATTTTTTATAGTTTGTTTTTTTTGCAATGCTTGGCAGCTTTTCCCCTGGCTATAGTTTTCCACGATTCGCAAATCATTCTGCCCCTTTGCTTGATGGCAGCTAGTTATTTAATCCTGCCTTTAGGCACAATCCAAGCAGGTTTAATTGCTAGAGATAATCGCTTAAAAATTACAGCTTTGGTCAATATTATTCAACTATCCCTTGGTAACTTTTTAACTATCATCTTGGCTATTTTAGGTTTAGGTATGTGGTCAATTGTTCTACCTAGACTTTTTCTAGCCCCAATCTGGGTTTTGCTCTACAGGCGCAATCATCCTTGGCGAGCTACAGGCAAATTTACCACAGAAGGTTGGGGAGAAATTTTTAACTTTAGTAAACACATCTTGGGAACAGAATTACTCAAAAATTTTAGAAATAACTTGGATTATTTAATTGTTGGGCGGTTTTTGGGAATAGAAGCATTAGGTATTTACTATTTTGCCTTTAATGCTGGATTAGGTATTAGCATGAGTATAATTAGCGCTATTAATTCATCTTTTTTCCCTTATATATGTGCTGTAAAAGACCATTTTTCAGCCTTCAAACATCGCTATTTCAGCAGCTTAAAATTTATTGCTATCCTCATGGTCAGCTGGGTTTTACTGCAATCATTTTTGGCTCCCTATTATGTACCCATAATCTTTGGGCAAAAGTGGGTTAATGCGATTCCCGTATTAATATTAATTTGTCTATCAGCTATACCACGACCTTTTGAAGATGCCGCTTCTCAATTGTTAATAGCTGTTGGTAAACCTAATTTGGTATTGCGGTGGAATTTGTTATTTACTCTGATTTTAGCGGGAGGCATAATTCTGGGAATTAATGAACAATTGCCCGGAGTTGCCGCAGCTGTTTTGTTAACTCATGTTCTTTTTCTGCCTTTATTTAGTGTTTGGGCAACTAACTATATTTTTGGTTCCCATTCAAAATATCAGGCAGCTTTTCATAAATCTTAATTCACTCAAATAGGAATCAAAAAAATGAAAACTGTTTCTGTAATTATCCCGGTCTACAATGTAGAGAAATATATAGCTACTGCGGTTTTGTCAGTACTAGATCAAACATACCAAAACTTTGAATTATTGATAGTTGATGATGGTTCTCCCGATCGTAGTGCGGAATTTTGTCAGCAATTCACTGACCCCAGAATCAAAATAATTCACCAAAAAAATCGCGGTTTGGCTGGCGCAAGAAATACGGGAATTCGTCACGCCAAAGGTGAATATTTAGCTTTTTTAGATGGTGATGATTTCTGGGAACCGGAAATGTTAGCTAAAAATATTGCCCATTTGGAAAGTTCGCCAGAGGTGGGGGTTAGCTTTAATCGATCGGCTTTTGTCGATCAAAAAGGCAATCCTTTAGGCACTTATACAATGCCACAATTACAAGATATCGATCTGGTTTGTTTATTGCGTGGTAGTCCGATCGGTAACGGTTCAGCAGTGGTAATTAGACGAGAAGTATTTGAAGCAATCCGCTTTGAAGATAACCTGTACGGAACTGTAGAAGATTTTTATTTTGACGATCGCTTCCGCCAATCAGAAGATATCGAATGCTGGTTAAGAATCATCCTGCAAACTCCCTGGAAAATCGCTGGAATTCCTGATGTTTTAACTTGTTACAGAGTCAATACTGGCGGACTTTCAGCTAACTTTACGAAACAGTTTGCTTCCTGGGAAAAAGTATTTGAAAAAACTCGTTCTTATGCGCCAGAAAAAGTAGAACATCTAGAAAATATGGCGCGAGCATATCAACTGCGTTATTTAGCCCGCAGTGCGGTTAGAATGCGTGTTGACGAAGCGGCTGTTCAACTGATTAATCGTGCTTTATCTACCTATTGGCAAATTCTACTCGAAGAACCAAAACGGACAATTCTTACCTTGGTAGCAGCTTATTTACTCAGGCTTTTACCTCAAGTTTTCTATCAAAAAATTGATGCTTTAGCTG
>JBAVZX010000363.1:0-2348 GCA_049589015.1 Phormidium sp.
ACCCTGAATATATTGTGCCATGTTCGTAAGATAGAGACAAATCGTTTTTTTAAAGGATAAGCATTGATTTTTATCTATGCACATCTAGGTTTGTTGTGAGGACTTCAGTCCTTCTCTGGGGCGAATTTACGACTAAAGTCGCTACTACGAACGGAGTTTACGACTGAAGTCGCTACTACGAACGGTTGTGAGGACTTTAGTCCTTCTGCATGGATTCTAGTTGACACTCCTCGACTATCAAGGTACGAGGATTCTTGGTTCACCGACACACCTTAAAACCAGAAGGAATCAGACTTGCTAATTCGACACCCTCACCAAGTAACCCTACCCAAAGGTGGTATCACTCAGTTATGGCAACTAGTCCCAGTGGGCTTATCTCCCCAAGCGTTCAGGTACTTTGCGAGAGTGTCTTAGAAACCGTTCCTCTCTTTCCATCTGTTCCGGCGTGCCCCGCCGTACATTGTTTTTAGCCTTATGACTAACGCATTGCTGCACTTTACTGGTATCGGCACTTTTTAAAGCCCATGGGTTTTTAAAGAGGTTGTTCGCGCCTCACGTACTAGCATCACTTTCCGTGATAAAAACCGATGACTCGATTGGCGATACTCACGAATTTTCGCCTGTGCTAGACTACCTTTGTACTGTAGCATAAGCAATGCCACAATGCCTAGAGAAAAAACCTTGAGAGTGCGACTTTCCGAGCCGGAACTTGAGAAACTTAAGTGCTATGCAGATAGCACCAACAGGATGATTTCAGAAGTTATTCGCGACTATATCAAGAAACTGCCTAAAAAGCCGTCCCTTTAGGACGGGGCTTGTATCCCAGGTTTTTGGTCATTTTTAGCCAAAATGAATAAATCCCGAATTTGACCTTGACGCTGACAACTATATTTGCTTTCATAGAGTAAGCACTTATAGTCATTTCCCATCCTTATATCTCAAAACAAACACAATGTTAACCAGATCTTATTACTTTTATTTTTGGTATCCAGCGGTTCACCGGGAGTGATCCAAGAGACGCTTGGAAACATCTGGTGAACCGCAGACTACAAAATCTGCGGTTTTTGTTTATTTCAGGACAGTTTAACCACAATGACTACATCACTTTTCAGTTGGTATTACGGATTTTATTTTTGGCCCAGAAACAGTTCCGGGTAGATAAGTCCTGTCGCCAACTTGACAACCACCCCCGGAACTTGAAAAAAGGTTCGGGGTTTTTTATTAACCACACTTTTTCACCAAGGAGAAACACCAATGTTCAACGCAACCCTAGCATCCCAAACCGAACTCAACCAACAAACCATTGTCAAATTAACAGATGAAGTCCAAATAGGCGGCAAAGACTTAGTAATTATCGGTGGGCCATGTGCAGTCGAAAGTTTAGCCCAAATGGAACAAGTCGCCAGCCATCTAGTGAACTCAGTGCAAGCATTACGCGGTGGAGTTTACAAACCTCGCACTTCCCCCTATTCTTTCCAAGGTTTAGGTGAGGAAGGATTAAAAATATTCACGCAAATTCGAGAGCGTTATAACTTACCAGTTGTCACCGAAGTAATGTCAATTAGCCAAATAGAAACCGTCGCCGCTTATGCCGATATGCTGCAAATTGGCAGCCGAAATATGCAAAACTTTGACTTATTAAAAGCATTAGGACAAGCTGGCAAACCAATTTTACTCAAACGAGGTTTAGCAGCAACTATTGAAGAATTCATCAACGCTGCCGAATACATTTTAAGTCACGGAAACCCTGATGTAGTACTTTGTGAAAGAGGTATTCGCAGCTTCGACAACTATACAAGAAACGTCTTAGATTTAGGAGCAGTAGCCGCACTAAAACAATTAACACACTTGCCAGTAATTGTAGATCCATCGCACGCAGTAGGAAAGCGGGAATTAGTGGCACCTTTGGCGAAAGCTGCGATCGCTTGTGGTGCAGACGGATTAATCATAGAATGTCATCCAGAGCCCGAAAAATCCGTTTCCGATGCCCGTCAAGCACTTTCCTTAGAAGACATGGTGCAACTAGTTAAAAGTATAAAGCCTGTCGCTGAAGCGATCGGCAAACGAATCCCAACCTTAAAAAATCAACCACAACTTTTAGCAGCATAAAAATAGGATAGGCAATGTCTATCCTATTTTTATTTGTGTAGACTTCAGAAACCCGGTTTCTTCAAGAAACCGAGTTTCTTTCACCTATACCGAATCTGTGACACCAACCAAAAACCCCATCTGCGTTAATCCGCGTTCATCTGCATTCATCTGCGTTAAAAAAAGCCAAATCTCTGATACCAACAAATAACCCCATCTGTGTTCATCCGTGTTCATCTGTGGATATCTGTGGTAAAAAA
>JBAVZX010000364.1:0-1635 GCA_049589015.1 Phormidium sp.
CTATGCTTATACTCCTCAATCTTCACCAAAAACCCATCTTCTTCTAACCGTTTCACCACATTTTCCCGTGCCTTAAAACGGTCTTGACCTTGGAACGGCCCCGCATTTTCATTTAGCGAACCGTCCTTATTCATAATATTAATAAACGGCAGATTGTGACGTTGACCCATTTCAAAATCATTCGGGTCATGTGCCGGAGTCACCTTAACACAACCAGTTCCAAAAGTAGCATCAACCAACTCATCAGAAATAATCGGAATTTCCCGATTCATAATTGGCAGAGTGAGAGTTTTGCCAATCAAATGTTGATAGCGTTCATCCGACGGATTAACTGCAACAGCAGTATCACCCAACATAGTTTCTGGTCGAGTAGTTGCAACTTCCAAATAACCCGAATTATCAGTAAGTGGATAACGGAAATGCCACAAATGACCATTGACTTCCTTATTTTCCACTTCCAAATCAGAAACCGCTGATTGAGAAACTGGGCACCAGTTAACTAAATAATTGCCCCGATAAATCAAACCATCATCATAAAGGCGAACGAAAGCTTCAATAACCGCCTTCGTCAAACCCTCATCCATTGTAAAACGTTCCCGCGACCAATCAACCGAGATACCCAAACGGCGCATCTGGTGAACTATGGCACCCCCGGAATTATTTTTCCATTCCCAAGCGCGTTCTAAAAATGCTTGACGACCGAAATCAAAGCGGGTTTTTTTCTCTTTTTTAAATTCCTTATCCAGCATGGTATGAACTGCGATGCTGGCGTGGTCAGTTCCGGGAAGCCAAAGGGTGTTGTATCCTTGCATTCGATGGTAACGGACGAGGATATCCATGAGAGTTTGTCCGAAAGCGTGACCCATGTGGAGACTACCCGTAACATTGGGTGGCGGAATGACCATGCTGTAGGATTTTCCGTCGTTTTTGGGGTCAGCTTTAAAGGTTTGGTTTTCTGACCAGAATGTTTGCCACTTAGATTCGGTGGAGAAGGGGTCGTATTGGGGGGGGAGGTTTAGTGTCATTGGTTAAGGGATTCGCTGTTCTGGTAAAATTTTGCCATAAGGAGAGGGAGGAAAGAGGAATGAACCGCGAAGACGCGAAGAGCGCGAAGGAAGAAGAAGGAAGAATGAGAGAGTTGAAGGAGGAGGTGGAGAGGTTAGCTTATCAGGTGATTGGGGCGGCGATTGAGGTGCATCGGGTGTTGGGGCCAGGATTTTTGGAGTCGGTATATCAGCACGCTTTAGCTACAGAATTTCAGGCACGTAATATACCTCATGAACCTAAGAAAAGTGTAGCAATTAATTATAAAGGTCATCGAGTTGGAGAGAGCGAATTAGATTTTCTGGTTGGTAATATTTTAGTTGTGGAATTAAAAGCAGTAGAGAAATTAGCACCTATCCATGATGCCCAAGTCATCTCCTACCTAAAAGTAACCAAATGCCCCCTTGCCCTGCTAATCAACTTTAACGTCCCCATCCTCAAAGAAGGTATAAAACGCATCATCCACAGCAGCCACTCTTAACCTCTCTTCCTTCTCTTCCTTCGCGCTCTTCGCGGTTCAAAAAAAACTCTTAAACCTTCGCCAAAGGACTAATCGGCTTAACATCCGCATTCAGACCCACAAAGTATAAC
>JBAVZX010000365.1:0-2004 GCA_049589015.1 Phormidium sp.
CGACTGCTTCAGCGAAGTTGGCAAAGACTAATGTGAAAAACAAAATCACAGTAATTAAGCCATTAAAACCCCGTAAATTTTCACCTGATACACTGCCAAATAAAGATGGATTAATGGTTAATAATGCAGTGATAATTGTACCAATCCAAACTACAAACATTACCGGATTTTTTACTTGTATACGTGGGTCAAGTTTGACGAAAGAATCGTAAATTGCCCTTTGATAAAGTCCTTTAGTATCTACTTTCGGTGTGTGACGGCGAGAGTCTCTTGGGCCTTGGGGTGTACGTTTGGGTTTAGAAGTAGAATTTCTCATTTTTTTGTGATTACTGATTGTTATTTATTTACGTTTTTGGTGTTTGGTAGTTAGATTACTTTTCGCTAACTACCACTTACTATTCCTTTGGCAAGTTGAAAGCCTTCTGCGATCGGACCAAGTGCTAAAATTGGAAAGAAAGTTAATGCACCTAAAATCAAAATCACGCCAGCTGTAACACTAGTAAATAAAACTGTGTCAGTTCTTAAAGTACCGGGAGTTTCAGGTACTGGTTGTTTGTTTTTCATGCTATCTGCTAATAGCAAAAGGGCAATAATTGGTATGTAGCGTCCTCCCAAAAGGCTGACAATAGCACTTAAATTCCACCACAATGTATTGTCTCCTAAACCTTCAAAACCAGAACCGTTATTAGCTGTAGCTGAAGCATATTCGTAAACTACTTGAGAAATGCCGTGAAAACCTGGGTTGCTAATTCCAGCCAAAGTAGTGGGGAAAGCTAAAGTAATTGCACTGGGAATTAACACCAAAATTGGGTGAATTAGGAGAATGACACTGGCTAAAACAATTTCCCTTTTTTCAATCTTTCTGCCTAAAAATTCCGGTGTGCGTCCGACCATTAACCCAGTTACAAATACCGATAAAATCAGGAAAACAAAAAGGTATGCTGTGCCAGTTCCTTGACCTCCCCAAATGATTTGCAGAAATAAATTAAACAGTGTAGAAAAACCACCAGGAGGCATTAAAGAATCGTGCATTCCGTTAACTGCACCACACATTGTTCCTGTGGTTACTACTGCCCAAAGTGCGGTTTCTACCCAACCGAATCTGACTTCTTTTCCTTCTAAGTTTGGTTGTTGTCCACCTAAAAGGGAATTGACTAAAAGATTACCCTGATATTCACCAATGGCGCTAATTCCAATTAAGAAAACAAAGATAGCAAACACCATCCAAAATAGTAACCAAGCTTGTTTTATGTTATTAGCAAATATCCCGTAAGTGTAAATCAATGCTGCCGGAATACTAATCATGGCGATGATTTCTATTACGTTGGTCAAAGCATTAGGATTTTCAAAGGGATGGGCAGAATTATTTCCAAAAAATCCGCCGCCATTTTCTCCTAATTGTTTAATAATTTCAAAATGGGCAACTGGCCCTCTGGCTATTACTTGAATGTTACCTTCTAAGGTAGTGGCTGTAGCTGGCCCTGCTAAGGTTTCCGGTACACCTAAAATCAGTAATAATAAGCCCCCGATTAGGGAAATTGGTAATAAAATTCGGGTGATAGCTTTGATTAAATCAACGTAAAAATTTCCTAATGTTTTACCTGTCAATCCTCGAATAAAAGCAATTCCAACTGCTAATCCTGTTGCTGCTGAAGTGAACATTAAAAAACCAAGACAAACTACTTGGCTGAGGTAACTTAAAGTTGTTTCTCCTGAATAATGTTGTTGGTCTGTATTGGTTAAAAATGAGATGGCTGTGTGCAATGCTAAATCCCAATTGGGTGCATTTAACTTTGTGGGATTTAGGGGTAACGCTCCTTGTAACATAAAGATTAAATAGACAAAGATACCCATGAATAGGTTGCTATAAAGTACGGCTTTGATATATTGCCAACCTGTCATGTTTTCTGTGTAAGCAATGCCACTAAGTTTGTAAATCAGTTGTTCTGTTGGGGAAACTATGGGATCTAAAAATGTTTTTTTCTCCAGAAAAACTCGCGCTAT
>JBAVZX010000366.1:0-2034 GCA_049589015.1 Phormidium sp.
GCTCAAATCCCTTTAACCCTGACAGCAATCGCTTTTGTAGTTATTGCGGGGGAAACAATCTTGGCAGATTGTTTAGAAACCGCTTTCAGGTAAACAGATTAATTGCTGAAGGTGGATTTGGGAGAACCTATCAAGCAGAAGATATTGATAGATTAAACGATCCTTGTGTCATTAAACAATTTGTTCCCCAAGTGCAGGGAACAGCAGCACTGAACAAAGCAGCAGAACTTTTTAAACAAGAAGCAAAAAGACTGTATGAACTAGGCGAACATCCCCAGATACCCCGACTAATTTCCTACTTTGAACAAGGAAAGCGCCTTTACTTAGTCGAAGAGTTTATCCAAGGAAAAACCTTATTAGAAGAACAGCAACAAAGTACATTTAGCGAAGAGCAAATATTGCAAATTTTAACCGACTTATTACCAGTATTGCAATTCATTCACGAAAGCAACGTCATTCATCGAGATATTAAACCAGAAAACATTATCCGTCGTCAAAAAGATGGGAAATTAGTATTAATTGATTTTGGTGGCGCAAAGCAAGTAACTCAGACTAGTTTAGCGAAAGCTGCAACCGGAATTTACACGCCTGGATATGCACCAACTGAACAAATGGCAGGTCGTCCTTGTCATGGTAGCGATTTATATAGTTTGGGTGCAACTTGCGTGCGGTTGTTAACAGGATGTTTACCTGTTCCTGATATTTTTGGCGACCTTGACGACCCGTTGTATGATGCTCATGAGGCGCGTTGGTTATGGCGGGAGTATCTTCAGAAAAAAGGGGTAAAACTTAGTAGTCAACTGGGAGAAGTTTTAGATAAGTTATTGGCGCATTTACCGAAGGATAGGTTTCAGTCAGCAGAGGAAGTTTTAAAACTTTTGAATTCTCCTCATCCGAGTGCAGCACCAAAACCAAATCCCCCTCAACCTAGTGTTAAACAACTTACTCAGTTAAAGGTTTTTCAATTTGATGTAGTGACAGTAGACTCAACGGGAAATAAAATCAAAACTGAACGCCGTCAAGCAAAATTTTTTGTGGAAGATTTGGGCAGTGGCGTAACTTTAGAAATGGTGTCTATTCCTGGTGGTACTTTTATGATGGGTTCACCTGATAATGAGGGTGATGCAGATGAAAAACCACAACATCAAGTTAATATTTCTTCTTTCTACATGGGTAAATATCCCGTTACTCAATTACAATGGAAACTTGTAGCAGCTTTACCGAAAATAAATATAAATCTAAATTACGATCCATCCCATTTTAAAGGAGCAAATCGACCTGTCGAACAAGTAAATTGGCATGAAGCCCAAGAATTTTGTCAGCGACTTTCTCAAAAAACAGGTAAAAGTTACCGTTTACCCAGCGAAGCAGAATGGGAATACGCTTGTCGCGCAGGTACAACAACACCTTTCTATTTTGGGGCAACGATTACTGTTAATTTAGCGAACTATAACGGAAATCACATTTACGCTTATGCTCCCAAAGGAACTAATCGTAAAAAAACAACTGATGTAGGGTGTTTTCCACCGAATGCTTTTGGACTTTACGATATGCACGGGAATGTTTGGAATTGGTGTGCTGATCCTTGGCACGATAATTATAATGGTGCGCCGTCTGATGGAAGTGTATGGGAATCTCAAGGAAATAATCAATTCCGTATGCTGCGTGGTGGTTCATGGTACAACAGTCCCAGGCGTTGTCGTAGTGCTAATCGTCGCGGGAATCAGTCGGACATTAGGTCGAGGAACTACGGATTTCGTGTGGTTGCTGTCACTTCTACCTGAACTCTTTAACCCTCTTCCTTCTTCTTCTTCGCGTCCTTCGCGTCTTCGCGGTTCAAAAAAAATCTTTCCCGCAAATCAAAAAGGACTGCGACTCAAGAAGTCAGCGGTATAACTTAGAGCAAAATACACTTTTTTAATGAACCGCGAAGACGCGAAGGGCGCGAAGGGAAGAGAAGAAAATTAGGGTTGTTGCCCAGATCCCCGACTTCTTCAAGAAGTCGGAGATCTAGATGTTGCTTCGGCTATACAC
>JBAVZX010000367.1:0-3307 GCA_049589015.1 Phormidium sp.
GCATTATTTCGGGAGAAATTCCCTTTCCAGTATCAGTTATACTAACTAACAAACTATCACCTTGATGAGTGACGCTAATAGTTAAATAACCTTTGTAGTCCATAGCTTGAATTGCATTATGAATCAAATTTGTCCAGACTTGGTTTAATTCATCAGGGTAACATAACAAAGGTGGTAAATTAGATTCATAGTTTCTTGTGACTTCTATGCCATGTTTCATTTGGTTATTATAGAGAGTTAAAACTGTCTCTATACCTTCTGTAATTTGCGATCGCACTTTTTCTCCTGAATGATCATAACGAGCATAATTTTTTAAAGCAAACACAACCTTTGCCGCTTTTTCTGTCGCCGTTCTAATAGTATCTGTACTTTTTTGAATACTGGCAACTTGGTACGCCTTCTCTAATATTTCAGAGCCATTTTCATCTTTAAGTAAAGGTAATAAAGTTGAAATGCGATCGTAAATTCCCAAATCAACTAAAGTATCCGCAATACTATCAGCATTGCTAATTTCTTCGGCTTCTAATTCTTGGATCAAAAGTTTTTTTAATCGCCGCTTCTCTTTACTAGATAAACTAGTTATTTGCTGACTTGATCTCTGTAATATTTCTAAGAAATATTGCTGGTACTCCGGCGTTAAAGAGTGAAAAAGATCGGGAAACTGCAACAAATTTTCTCTCAAAAAATCAGCAATATTTTCTACTGATGAACGGATCGCACCCAAAGGAGTATTAATTTCATGTGCTATTCCCGCCACAAGTTGTCCTAAAGCCGCCATCTTTTCTGATTGAATTAACTGTTCCTGAGTATTTTGCAGTTGTTGCACAATTACTTCTAAATCTTGATTTTTAGTAGTGAGGCTTTTTTGTAAGCTACGAATTGCTAAATGTGTTTCCACTCGCATCAAAACTTCTTCCACTTGAAATGGTTTGGTGACATAATCTACCCCACCAATTTGAAATGCTTGCACTTTATCCACTAGATCATCTAAAGCGCTAATAAAAATCACAGGAATTTCTCGAGTTAATTCATTTTCTTTTAATTTTTTACATACTTCATATCCATTCATTTTTGGCATATTAATATCCAGTAAAATCAAGTCTGGTGGTATAGCTTTAGCTCCCGTTAATGCTAGTTCACCATCCATAACAGGACGAACTTTATAACCCTTTTCTGTTAACATTCCTACTAAAAGACGCAGATTAGCGGGAGTGTCGTCAACAACTAAAATGTTAGCCTTATAATTTTTCTTTAAATCATGACTCATAGTTACTTAGATCTCTCCTTATTCTACTGCTATTAAATGCAAGATTCTTTCATAATCGAAATTTTCCATATAATGCTTGATTGATTTTGCTACATCAGGATTATACTGAGTAATTTCTGCAATTATGATCCTAGCCGAATCTAGATCGATATTGATGATTGCTTGTTTTAAATTGGCTAGTAATGGCTCAGGTATATTCTCAAAATCATTGGCAGTCACTACATGGTTAGTAACCTCCGACAATGAAGGAGAATCATCGCTCTGATTCTCATAAATATAGCGTACTCCAATATGCCGATTCATGATTTCAAAAATTTCTACTTCCCGGAATGGTTTACGCAAAAAATCATCACAACCTACTGATAAAACCACTGTTCTTTCTTCTTCAAAAACGCTAGCAGTCACAGCAATAATCGCGGTAGCTTGACCTTTTGTGGTTGCTTTAATATGCTTGGTAGCAGTGTAGCCATCCATAACTGGCATTCGCATATCCATCCAAATTAAATGTGGTTCCCATTTTTCCCAGATAGCGATCGCTTCTTGACCATTACTTGCTTCCTGTAATGCAAAACCTAGCGGATTTAACAATTTAAGTAAAAGTTGGCGATTCAACACTTTATCATCAACAATTAAAATTCGATAGCAGGGTTGATTTGGTTCTAATGCAATAACTTGGCGACTAGACTGATGAGTAATAATTTCCGTACTATCAACAACTTTTGCAAGCACATAAAATTTAAATCTTGTGCCTTTACCTACTTGAGAATTAACACTTATTTTACCCCCCATTAATTGTACAAATTGTTGGCTAATTACTAAGCCTAAACCTGTTCCTTCTTGTGCATCTTGTCCGGTTTTAGTTTGGACAAAAGCCGCAAATAAATTCTCTAATTCCTCTGGTGCAATACCAGAACCAGTATCTTCAACTTCAAAATAAATCTTGACTTTTTTATCATCATTACTGGTTAATTTTGTTTGCTCAACAGGTTGCCAATTGGTATTATCTAATGACACGCTGACTGACACACCACCCTCTTGAGTGAATTTGAGGGCATTATTTAGCAGGTTAATTAAAATTTGGCGTAACTTGACTTCATCTGTATGGATATACTGGGGTATATTGGAATCAAGTTCAAAGACTAAGTGTAAATTTTTATCGTCAGCTTTCAGTTGAAACATATCTTCTAAATCATTTAGCAGACGATAAAGATCAAAGTCTTTTTTGTTTAAAATCACTCGTCCCGCCTCAATTTTAGACAGATCTAAGATATTATTAATAAGAGTTAATAAGTGTTCTCCACTCCGCATAATAATACCAATATTCTCTCTTTGGTCTGGGCTAAAATTTGGCTGACGATTGAGAATTTGCGAAAATCCTAAAATTGCATTTAAAGGTGTTCTTAACTCATGACTCATATTAGCAAGAAATGTGCTTTTGGCTTGGTTAGCAACCTCGGCTGCTTCCTTAGCTTTAACTAATTCTGTTGTTCGTGCTGCTACTCGTTTTTCTAAGTTTGTAAATGATTCTTGTAATTGTTCTGCCATTGAATTAAAAGATCTAGCTAATTCTCCTAATTCATCAGAACGCTCTGTTTTTATGGTTTTTTCCCAATCACCTTTAGCAATATCTTTAGCCGCTGTATTTAACCGTAAAATTGGCTGAGTCACCCAACGAGTGGTAAGAATCCCAGTAACTATAGCTAGTCCTAAAGCTGCTAAAGATAAAATAATTGTCATGCGATTATTCGCATCAATTCGTTCCATAAAATCTGCTTCTGGAACTACTACCACAATCAACCAATCTAAACCTTTATCATCTTGAAATGGCAAAAGTTTGACGAATTGCTGATTACCATTGACAGTGAATTTTAATTGTTGAGGTGATTGAATTTGGTTTAATTTTTGCAAATAACTGAATAAATATTGAGATGTTGCTTTAGTTAATAGGTTACTACTATCTTCGGCTTTAATTAATTTTCTAGTATTGTCTTGTTTAATGCGAAAAGGTTTCTCCTCTGTAGAAGTTGCCAACAGTGTACC
>JBAVZX010000368.1:0-1766 GCA_049589015.1 Phormidium sp.
ACAGAAAATTCCAAAGTCCGAACTGTGGATTTACCAACCCTGAAAATGGGGATGCGCGGGGCAGATGTATTTTGGTTGCAAAAAAGATTGCAAGCGATCGGATTTTTTCAAGGTTCTATAGACGGCATTTTTGGCAAAGACACCCAAGCAGCAGTGATAGCTGCTCAAGAAAAGTATGGACTAAAACCTGATGGAATTGTCGGTGCTGCTACTTGGCAAGCAATTTTACCTTAATTTCTAGTTTTTATCTCTAGAATAGAGAGGTTTCATGAAACCTCTCTACAATATGTTTTCCTTCCCAATCACGAGTCCCTATTCCCACAACTAAGAAGACTATCTTTTGATAGAAAGACAATCCTCACTTACGATAGAGCCAGACTCACCAAACAAAGGGTTATTCTCAACTTGAATAGGATCTAGTAGCTTTAATCCTTGTTTATTTTTTGATGAGTTTTGGTAAAAATCATGTATAACGACGACGATAAAAGCACATCATACAATCGCGAACTTAATCGCGACCCTAACGAAAACAATTACACTGAAGTACCAAAAAACACCGAAACTATTAACAATAGACCTCCAGAAGAATATAGAGACGGTTACGTTCATGGTCGTATTGCTGAACGTCGCTACAGCGAAGATAACCGAGTAGTTCGTGATAATAATAATGCGGCTCGTGGTCTAATACTGGGAATTGTTTTAACCTCTTTGGTTGCTATTCCTGCGTTAGCTTACTATTTATGGAATCGGCAAAATCAAGAACCTGTAGTTATACCTGATCCTACACCTGCGCCTGTAGTTGTGCCTTCTCCAGAACCACAAAGAACAATTATTCAAGAAAGAGTAATTGAAAGGACTCCCGAAGTACAAGTAGTTCCCGTTCCCCAAGGACAAACACCAACTACAACCACACCAAATATTAATATCGAACAGCCGACACCTGCACCACAACCAACACCAAACGTTAATATTACTGTTCCACCTACTCCTGGACAACCGCAGTCTTCTGATTCGACTCAGCAATTACCTGCTAATCAACAAACTGAAAATCAACTACCTGCAACTTCGACGCAACAATTACCTTCTATTCAGGGTTCTCCATCTCCTAATTCTAATTTGGGGAATCAAAGCAATACCACAACACCAGGTAGCGGTTTTTCTACAGATGGTACAACAACCACAACACCAGGTAATAATACTTCTCCATCTACTACTGGTAATACCAGTCCTGCTGGACAATAAAGGTCTAGTTTACAAAAACTGTTCTAAACCCCTCAAATTTGAGGGTTTTTTTCTTGGTATGTTACCAAAAAAATGGGTTTAAAGCCCCGTCCTTGTAGGACGGCTTTCTTGAATCATGATATACTTATACCAAATTAATCGGCGTAAATATGTTGGTATTTGAAGCCAAACTTGAGGGAACAAAACAGCAGTATGAAAAGCTTGATGAAGCCATTAACACTGCAAGATTTGTTCGCAATAGTTGCATCAAATACTGGATGGATAACAAGGGAATTGGCAAGTACGAGTTGAGTGCTTATTGCGTCGTCCTTGCATCAGAATTCTCTTGGGCAAGAAAACTTAACTCTCAGGCTCGACAAGCATCGGCTGAACGAGCATGGAGTTCCATCGTTCGGTTCTACGACAACTGTAAAAAAAGTAAACCTGGAAAAAAGGGTTTCCCAAGATTCAAAAAGCATCAAACTCATGGTTCTGTTGAGTACAAAACCACAGGCTGGAAACTCGCGGAAGATAGGCGAAACATC
>JBAVZX010000369.1:0-5114 GCA_049589015.1 Phormidium sp.
CGGTAGGGCATACCGAAATTAACGCTTGTGGAGAGACGATCCTCTACTTAAACCTGGCAACAGTGCTTAAGCAAGGTCACTCGTTGAATCAAGAATCGAGCGTGTCTTTAGACCTGAGAGTGTCAAAGGGGTTTGAGTGTTTATCAAGGAACGACTTTAGGAATTGGAATTGATATCGCCGCAACTTTGTTAATTTTAAGTGGTGCGATCGGTTTTTGTGGGATTTATCGCTTGTTAGGGATTAACACTTGCAAATCTCAATAACCTTCACTGAGAAGCAAGTAATTTAGGATCAACTAAGGAACAGAATTATGGACAACAGCTTACCAATAGATAATCCTTCCATGTCTCGGCGGCAACTACTCAATTTTCTGACTGGGAGCGTCATTGCTTCCACTGCTGGAGCCGCACTTTATCCAGTAGCAAAATATTTTATTCCCCCAGCAGAAAGCAACGCCGGAGGAGCAATTATTGCCAAAGACGTATTAGGAAATCCCATTCCTGCCAGCCAAATTTTAAGCGAACCAGCCGAAACTCGTGCCTTAGTAGCAGGGTTAGCTGGAGAACCAACTTACTTAACAGTAAAACAAGATGGTACACTAAACAATGTAGGAATTGTCGATAACTGCACCCACTTAGGTTGCACATTTCCTTGGAATGAAATTGACCAACAATTTCAATGTCCCTGTCACGGTTCTCGTTACAGCGCTGACGGTTCTGTATTGCGTGGGCCTGCACCCTTACCACTCAAATTAGTTCATGTCGCTGTTCAAGAGAATAGTATTTGGATTTCTCCTTGGACAGAAATCGATCCTCGAACAGGAGAAACTCCTTGGTGGGTTTAATCAACTCAAATATTCCAGTTGGAGCAATAATTAATTAGCCAAAAATAGAAAACAAATGTTTCAATCTGTCACTGAATCCTTAGCAATTGGTAATCTTATTTCCCCCGAAGAACTGAGCGAAATTGCTCAAAAAGGTTATCGAACAATCATTGATTTGTGTATGCCTTCAGAAGAGAAGCAACTAAATGTTGAAGATGCAGAAAAATTGGGCTTTAAGTTGATTAAGTTACCAATTGATCGTCAAAATCTAAACCCGGAAATTCTCCCAACTTTTATGCAAGCTGTCAATTCCGCACCACAGCCTATTTACACACGCTGCGCGTCAGGGTTACGAGCCGGAGTCATGAGTTTGCTAACACTATCAATTCAAGAAAATTGGACAGAACAGCAGTATTTAGAAAAGAGAGAAGCTTTAGGACTTAAACATCAACCTAATTGTCCTTTAGCCGCGTTTGTTGAAGAATATTTTCAAATTCAAAGCGCCTAAAAACTTTCTTTTCTTAATTTAGTTTAGTTAAGGTTTTCTTGTACTCCTTAACTAACACTAATACCAAATTATCAATGCTTATCAAACCAGGAGAAATCATGAAAATCGCTCTATCTAGTCAAAACCAAAAAGCTATTACCGGACACGCTGGAAATTGCCGAAAATTTTGGGTTTACGAAGTTAATGACAAGGAAATTCTCGACAAGAAGCTTGTAGAACTATCACCAGAAGAGTCATTCCATAATAGCTCTCCCGATCAACCCCATCCTTTAGATGAAGTGCAAGTTTTAATTTGTGGAGGAATGGGTAAAAAGTTAGTACACCGTTTAGAAAGAAAAGGAATTGAAGCAATTGTTACTAAAGAGACTGATTTGGATAATGCGATCGCAGCTTATCTGAATGGTTCTTTAGTGAGAGAAGATGCTGAATGTGGCGAACATGAACATGATCACGAACATGAACACCAACATCAACACAAACATCAGCATCAACACAAACATCAACATAATCACGAATGTCAACATAGCTAAACCCAGTTCAAAGTAAGGACTTCAGTCCTTACTTTGCTACTGAAAAACTCTTTTGTAAGGCGGGTTTTTCCAAAAAAACTTCACTAAACCCGCCCTACTCGCAAATAGAAAAGTAGTGTGAATTTCCCGAAAACTACTCATTAAACCTAATTTACGCAAAGTAGCAATTAACCTTAAAATCATGTGGACAAACTCGATTGTTGCTTATCTTCATTACTTGGGATTCATGTTAGCTTTTGCAGCACTCACAGTAGAAATATTTAACTTAAAAAAAGAAATGACACTGGATGAAGCCAAAAGAGTTGCCTTTGCTGATGCAGCTTACGGCGCAGCCGCAACAATAATTCTTGTTACCGGAATATTGCGAGTACTCTACTTTGGTAAAGGAACAGACTACTATTTAAGCAATCCCTTCTTTTATACTAAAATAGGTATTTTTATCATAGTTAGTTTATTTTCCCTTTATCCAACATTTACCTTTTTAACTTGGATTAAAAATTTTCAAATTAATCAGCCACCAAACTTAGGAGATACTCAGGTTAATAGATTATCCTGGCTGATTAAAGGTGAACTGTTTGGATTTACTTTGATACCATTATTTGCAGCGATAATGGCTAGAATTCATTAATAAGCTGTTGTACATTTAAAAAATTCTCAACTTAGGAACTATGCAAATCACCAAAAACCATCTCTCCGAAAAGCAAGAGCAAATCTACGATGCAATTATTATTGGCGGAGGTGCTGGAGGTCTTTCGGCTGGTATTTACCTGCAACGTTATCGCCTTTCCTCTCTAATCATTGACAAAGGCAAAGCACGCTCTTTTTGGATGCAGGAATTACATAACTATTTAGGCTTACCCCCAGATACCCCAGGTCGGGTTTTACTGCAAAAAGGTAAAGAGCATTTTCTCTCCTTAGATGGCGATTTACTTAATGGTTATGTAGAAGAAGTGATTGATGAAGGAGAAACTTTTTCAATACGGGTAAAATTTGGTCGGCAAAATAGTATTTATCCGGTACTTCGAGCCAAATACTTAATAGCTGCCAGTGGCATTATTGATAAGTTACCCATGTTAGATGATATGCGGAATGTTTATGAATATGCCGGATATAATTTGCACGTCTGCATGATTTGTGATGGTTACGAAATGATTGACAAAAAATGCGGTTTGTTTGTGGGAAGTGAAGCCAGCATTCAAACAATAACTGGTCTAAGTTGGTTTACTCCTAAAATTACAGTTTTTACTCATGGAGCATTTGTCGTGAGTGAAGAAGTACGTTCGCAACTAAAAAGTTTAGGTTATCCATTAATCGAAACCCCTATTAAGTCTTTTTTAGGGGAAAACCATCAGATGACGGGAGTAGAATTAGTGGATGGTTCAGTTATTGAACTTGAAACAGGATTAATTGCAATGGGGTCACATTATCACAATACTTATCTTCAAGGAATTCCCCTAGAAATGCAAGGTAATAACCTGGTTACTGATAAAATGGGCAGAACTTCTCATCCGAGAATTTTCGCCATTGGTGATTTAAAAGTAGGGTTAAATCAAGTAGTAATAGCTGCTGGAGATGGAGCATTAGCAGCAACGGAAATTTGGCGAGGAATTCGCCGCAATATAGGTGCTAAACCTTGGGTAGAAAATTTGACTTAATGCTGCCTAGATTCCCGACTTTTTGAAGAAGTGGGGAATCTAGAAACATGGAGGAACTATGAAAAATTGTTTTCGCCTCACCGTTTTAGTTGAAAATACCGCTTCTGGTAGAGGATTACTAGGAGAACATGGACTATCCTACTTAATTGAAGCAGGCGATTACCGCCTTTTATTTGATACAGGACAGGGATGGGTTTTAAAACATAATGCTAAACAATTGGGAATTTCTTTGCAAAATTTAGATGCTGTTGTCCTTAGTCATGGTCATTACGATCATGCTGGTGGTTTAATGGCAGTATTAGATGATGATTGTCACGCTACTAAATTATTCCTGCATCCATCTGCACTACAATCGAAATTTAGTAACCGCGGTGATATTGGTTCTCCAATCCAAGATCAAGCAACTTTGGAAAAGCAATTTAGTCAGTTAATTTGGACAGATAAACCAACAGAAATTATCCCAGGAGTTTATGTCACAGGTACAATTCCACGAGTTCATCCTTTGGAGGATACGGGAGGTAATTTTTGGCAAGATTCTCAGCATGAGCAAGTTGATTTACTCTTAGATGATCAAGCATTATTTCTGGATGCACCAGAAGGTCTAGTAGTGGTTTTGGGCTGTGCTCATGCCGGAGTGATTAATACTTTAAACTACATTACTCAGCTGACTGGAAAAGAAAAGATCTATGGGGTGATTGGGGGAATGCACCTACTGAATGCGAGTCGCGAACGCTTGCAAGTAACTGCGGAGACTTTAACTAAATATGAAGTGCAACTAATAGGTGCAAACCATTGCACGGGAATGACTGCAACGGCTTTTTTGTGGCATCAGTTGGCTGAACGTTGCATAAGCTGTCATGTTGGTACTCGCTTAGATTTAGGCAATTAACAAAACTTTCATGAGGAAAATATGCGGAAACTTTTACTGACGTTATGCTTGGGATTCTCACTTTTAGTTTTCCCTTTTTCCCTAATGAATTCTCGGCCAGTAATGGCGGCTTCTTTGAATTCGGAAGCGGTGAGATCAGAGGTTTATTTAGAGGAAGCGATCGCTAATTTTCTCAGTTCGATTCCTAATAACTATTATACAATTCAGGAGGTACAGAAACTAAAAGATCTTGCTAAAAACCAAAATGCTTTATTAGTTGACGTTAGAGAACCTTCAGAATTTACTTCTGGTCATATCCCAGGAGCGATTAATATTCCCTTACGAGGTTTAACTCAAAATCTTGATAAGATTCCTCAAAATCGCCCTGTAGTTCTTTATTGTACGACTGGATATCGTACTGCTATGGGAGTTATGTCTTTAGAAATGTTGGGGTATACCAATGTTTCCGGGTTTCCTCCTAGTATTCAAGGTTGGAAAGCATCTGGAGAACCTTTAGAAAGGTAGGATTTATAGCGATTGCTCAATCCAACGAACATGAATTAAATCTCAACACTTTTATCTTTGTGCCATAAGGTGTAAAGTTGTAAAGAATCTTTACAGCGAGTCGCTACAAAAGTTCTCATTGCTGATGCTAAGAATTTGGATGTTGTACCATTTTGGGAGAGCCAGATAGAGGCATCACAGCACTTTGAACCCCCGTCCCTTTAG
>JBAVZX010000370.1:0-6417 GCA_049589015.1 Phormidium sp.
ACTACTACCTTCGCCCCCGTCTTTTCGGCGACAAAATTCAACACATTGCGACAAGCATTATATTCTTGGCTAGTCGTCAGTAACTCATCTCCCGGACGAAAAGACAAAGAACGCAAAACCGCATTTATCCCAGTCGTCGCATTGGGAACAAACACCAAATCGGAAGCATCTGCACCCACGAACTCGCCTAACTCACTTTTGGCGGAGTCTAGTAATGCTTCAAACTCGCGATAAAATTTTAACGGTTGCCTTTCTAACTGTTGCCGAAATCGCTGTTGCGCCTCTAACACAGGTATGGGACAAGCCCCAAAAGAACCATGATTTAAAAAAGTTACATCTGGTTCTAGCAACCAAAACTTAGCAAAGTCAGAAGTTGAAAGTTTAAAGCCAGAAACTCTATCTTTCATACCTCATCCTTTGGAAAACTCCCCGGGTAGGATTCGAACCTACGACCAATCGGTTACACTTATCCCTACGTTTCCGTTGGGGGTGGACTATCTCATCATCCACTTGGGATGTCGGGCGCTGTCGGACTTATTGGTTAGGCTCCTCATCCGTAGTCTCTGCTCCTTTCTGGCTACCTGTGAAAATCACTGCCTTTCGCCAGACTTGGATCAGGGTTGCCGCCACCCGAAGTGCTGCGGTTTCCTTGAATTCACCCGATTTTCCACTATCCGTCGCCGGATAGCGCTGCTAGGAAATGCAAGTTAGTTTAAACTAATTACATCTGTTCCTTACAGCCGACCGCTCTACCACTGAGCTACCGAGGAATGTTTGCGTCTTTGCTCTTTCGAGCCACGATTAATAATACTAGCCGAATCGACAGGGGTTGTCAAGCACTTTTTCCAAATTTATGAAAATTCTCGCTCACTTTAGCCCGAAACGCATTTGGGCAAGGCGCTTTTGAGCTTCTGGATCTAGGGAACTGAACAAAAAACGACTGGGGGATTTATTTTTAGATTTCTGTTTCCGACGCACCCGATGATTAGTAAATTCTACTTCTTGCACTAGCTTGTGTGCGGACATCCATTCTGCGCCGTATCCGATAATAGTTAGTTGCTGTGCTCTGTCTGATGTGGCTACGATTAGCCTTCGTTGAAATTTTTGCAACTCATGGCGCAGGGTAGCGCAAGCTTTTTCGATATATGTGTCTGCTGTTTGCCCAAAATCTGTGAAATGAACCGATAAACTTTCGGTAATTGCTTCTGCATTCCCTGGTGTTGCGCGATAATGGGCATCGAATACGATCTGAGTGTGATAGCCTTCATAGGCTGTGTAGTCAATCAGGACTTCGATTAACTCTTCACGGGCGGCCTCTAATCCTTTGCGATCGCGCAAAGTAAGCAACTTCTGCCAAGATCCTATGATATTGTAGCCGTCCACTAGCAAAAATGCTGACGGCGAAGGTGGTGTCATTTTTCAACGTAAAATTTTTCTAAACTTAACATCTCTGATAGTAATTCATTATCTTATTAATAATCAAAGGTTGCATTTAGTTTAGGGGACTGGGGACTGGGCACTGGGGGAAAGTTTTGAGTTTTGAGTTTTGAGGAAAGTTCTAAATTTTAAGTTATCTCCCCTCTGCCCCTCTGCCTCTCTGCCCCCCTTGCCCATACTTAGGAACTAATCCCCTCGACCTGCATCAGGCGTTGTTTTAAACGATCGGGATCGCCGCGATCGACCAGTTGACCTTTTTCCAGTAAAAAAGCACCATCGCAGTAATTTAACTCTTCTAAACGGTGAGTTACCCAAAGCGCTGTAATGCCTTGGGATTTAACTAAGCGTTGCACTTGTTTAACTAGGTCTAACTGACTGTCGGGATCTAAAAGGGCGGTAGGTTCATCTAATAGTAAGACTTCGCAACGACGAGCGATCGCACCTGCGATCGCCACCCTTTGTTTTTGCCCACCACTCAAAGCATAAATTGGTCGTCGCTGCAACGCCCACAAATTTACAGCAGCCAAAGCTTCTTCCACCCGTTGACGCACTTGCCTTTGGGGAAGATTTTCCGCCACTAGTCCAAAAGCCACATCTGCCCCAACAGTAGGCATGACTAACTGATGATCTGGATTTTGGAAAACGAAGCCTACAGGCTGGGAAATTTCAATTTCCCCCGATAAGGGAGTTAATAACCCAGCCAGCAATCTCAGCAAAGTTGACTTACCACTGCCATTAGTACCCAAAAGCATCCAAAATTGTCCTTTAGGTACATCCAAAGAGCAGGATTTGAACACGGATTCACCTTTAGGCCAGCTAAAGCAGAGATCTCGCACTTTAATGGCAGATTCAGTCATGTCATCACCACTTACAACTAAATTCCTATTCTCCAGCCATCATTAAAAAGCCCGGTGGTCTGCCAGCAGCAGCAGTACTTGACTTCTGAGACAATTGCACAGCTAGGATTGCACTGGTGAGAATCGCGATTTTCTTTTCTGTTTGCTTTTCGCAGGTTAGTTCCAGAATAGCTGGATTACTGGAACGCATAGCTTCTAGAACTTGATTGTAGAGAGCGATCGCGTCCGAGTCCTCTTTCCGTTGCACCGAATAAGGGAAGGGAGTGTTCTTTAAAGTCAGGTCAATAGTGAACATTAGGCGTTTCGAGATTTATAAGTTAATTGCGCTACACACTTCTAGTTTATGAGAATTCAGTGGTAGGGATGAAAAAATCAAAACTTACACCTATAATGAGAACACAGTAAAGAAACGTAAACTCTTATTACGTTATTCACAATTCTCTGTCTTAGCCCAACTGGAAACAGTGCAGCGAGGCTAGAATCCAAAACCTGTACTCATAAACTATTCGGAGATTTGGGCAATGACCATAGCAGTCGGACGCGCCCCAGCAGAAAGAGGATGGTTTGATGTCCTCGATGACTGGCTCAAACGCGATCGGTTCGTATTCATCGGCTGGTCTGGAATACTGTTATTCCCCTGTGCTTATTTAGCATTAGGCGGATGGCTCACCGGAACCACCTTCGTCACCTCCTGGTACACACACGGCCTAGCCTCATCGTACTTAGAAGGTTGCAACTTCTTAACCGTAGCTGTATCCACCCCCGCCGACAGCATGGGACACTCCCTGTTGTTTTTGTGGGGACCGGAAGCCCAATGGAGCTTCACCCGTTGGTGTCAAATGGGCGGCTTATGGCCCTTCGTAGCTCTACATGGAGCTTTTGGCTTAATCGGCTTCATGTTGCGCCAATTTGAAATCGCTCGGTTAGTAGGGATTCGTCCTTATAATGCGATCGCATTCTCCGCACCGATTTCCGTATTCGTCAGCGTCTTCCTGATGTACCCCTTGGGGCAATCCAGCTGGTTCTTCGCACCCAGCTTCGGAGTTGCGGCAATTTTCCGCTTCATCCTGTTCCTACAAGGATTCCACAACTGGACACTTAACCCCTTCCACATGATGGGAGTAGCAGGTATCCTGGGTGGAGCCTTACTCTGTGCCATTCACGGCGCAACAGTCGAAAATACACTGTTTGAAGACGGCGAAAGCTCCAACACCTTCCGCGCCTTCAACCCCACCCAAGCCGAAGAAACCTACTCGATGGTGACAGCGAACCGTTTCTGGTCGCAAATCTTCGGGATTGCCTTTTCTAACAAACGCTGGTTACACTTCTTTATGTTGTTCGTACCAGTCACAGGCTTGTGGATGAGTTCAGTAGGGATCGTTGGTTTAGCATTAAACCTACGGGCTTACGACTTTGTATCCCAAGAGTTAAGAGCAGCAGAAGATCCAGAGTTTGAAACCTTCTACACGAAGAACATTCTACTCAATGAAGGTCTGCGAGCTTGGTTGGCTCCCGCTGACCAACCACATGAGCGTTTTATCTTCCCTGAAGAAGTACTCCCTCGTGGTAATGCTCTCTAAAAACGACCTAAACGGGGATGAGTGGAAAATTAATGGTATATTTTTCCTTCATCCTTAAATTTCACCCTTAAATCCTAAAATCCTTAGAACCTTTTAATTTAGGTACTGCCCCGTGGAATCATCTTTTAACAGTGCAATGGTTGCGGGCAATCGTGACCAAGAATCTTCAGGTTTTGCTTGGTGGGCTGGTAACGCCCGCTTAATCAACCTTTCCGGTAAACTGCTGGGCGCTCACGTTGCCCACGCTGGTCTGATTGTCTTCTGGGCTGGAGCGATGTGTCTGTTTGAAGTCGCTCACTTTAACCCAGAAAAGCCGATGTACGAACAAGGCTTAATCCTACTACCTCACCTCGCTACCCAAGGCTGGGGAGTTGGCGCAGGTGGTGAAGTAATCAATACTTACCCCTACTTCGTAGTTGGTGTTCTGCACCTGATTTCCTCTGCTGTTTTGGGTCTGGGCGGTATCTATCACGCCGTTCGTGGGCCAGACACCCTCGAAGAATACTCTTCTTTCTTCGGGTATGACTGGAAAGATAAGAACAAGATGACCACCATCCTTGGTTTCCACTTAATTGTGCTTGGCTGTGGTGCCTTGCTATTAGTGGCTAAGGCAGTGGCCTTCGGTGGCTTGTATGACACCTGGGCTCCTGGTGGTGGTGATGTGCGGGTAATTACTAATCCCACACTGAACCCTGCTGTCATCTTTGGTTACTTAACAAAATCTCCTTTCGGTGGCGATGGCTGGATTGTCAGCGTTGATAACTTGGAAGATGTCATCGGCGGTCACATTTGGATCGGTTTGATCTGTATCGCTGGTGGCATTTGGCACGTTCTCACCAAGCCTTTCGGTTGGGCGCGTCGCGCTTTCATCTGGTCTGGAGAAGCTTATCTCTCCTACAGCTTGGGCGCACTGTCCCTGATGGGCTTCGTAGCAGCTTGCTTCGTTTGGTTTAACAACACTGTTTATCCCAGCGAATTCTTCGGCCCAACTAACGCTGAATCTTCCCAAGCACAAGCGTTCACCTTCCTAGTGCGTGACCAACGCTTAGGTGCTAACGTCGGTTCTGCACAAGGCCCCACTGGTCTTGGTAAATACCTGATGCGCTCTCCTACTGGTGAAATCATCTTCGGTGGTGAAACCATGCGCTTCTGGGATTTCCGTGGCCCTTGGTTGGAACCTTTGCGCGGCCCCAACGGTCTTGACTTAGACAAGATCAAGAATGACGTTCAGCCTTGGCAAGTACGTCGTGCTGCTGAGTACATGACTCACGCCCCTAACGGTTCTTTGAACTCTGTAGGTGGTCTGATCACTGAAATCAACGGTTTCAACTATGTAAACCCACGCGCTTGGTTATCGACTTCTCACTTTGTCTTGGCTTTCTTCTTCTTAGTTGGTCACTTGTGGCACGCAGGACGGGCTCGTGCTGCTGCTGCTGGCTTTGAAAGAGGTATCGATCGCGAAACCGAGCCAGTATTATTCATGGGCGATATCGACTAAGGAGTTAGATAAGTTTAAATTTCTCTCTCCTAAACAGTTTAAAGCTCCTGCCATCTGGCAGGAGCCTTTTTTTGCCCTGTTCTTTTTATTAGACTTCTTATTAGACATCGTTGTAAGGACTTGAGTCTTTTACTAGGATTGAAGCCTTCACAACATCGTTAGCAAAACAAAAACACACATCTAAAAAATTTTATGGTTCACTCTGACTTATCATTGTCTCAAAATCGTTTTTGGCAAACTTCCTTAAAAAATCAGTTTCAGCAAGAAATTGCTAGTATCAAGCAATTACCATTGAGTCAAAAAAATGCACCTCTACTGATTGGAACAGGCATGGGCGCAAAAGGTAACTTTGAGCTTTCCTGGAATATGAATAAGCAGGTTTTGATGGTTTGGGCTACCAGTGATACTTGGGAATACATTTTAGAAAAAATTATCAAGTGTGATTTTACAGGAAAACAATATTATGTCGATAACAATAAGAAAATCGATTTTTTAAATAAAGTCACTACGAGAGGTAATAGACCATTCCTTCGATCATATTCATCCTCCCTTTTAAGAACTTTAGTCAATCGGGTAAAACCTTGGGTTAATAAATCGATTGATAACAGTAAGTTTGGTAAATGGGTTGAGTTAGCCTATCTATTACCTTCTTATATAGACTTTGTTTTTGGCCCTCAACTTCAGCTGGCAGGCAATAGAGGAAACCATGAGTTAGAACTGGTTCGGAAATATGCTGACAAGGCTGTAAACTTTCTAAACCAACGAGGCTATCTTATCGGCTACGAAGTTGGAGAATCAGGGCTGTGGTTGGACGGTGATCCAGATTACTTCCCGAACCATCACTTTCGCATGATCTGGGGGCTAGGTGGTCGCTCAGATTTTGTAATTCAATTGGCGAATGGTTGTGTTGAGTATTGGGATCTTAAAACCCACTCTCCAAACAAACCTATCAGTAAACCTGAAAATCTCGTTAAGCAGGAATATTTTCAACAAGTGGCTCGACAGGCACCAATGCAGCTAATTTACTCCTCGAATGGGCCACTTC
>JBAVZX010000371.1:0-2662 GCA_049589015.1 Phormidium sp.
AAATGCCACAGTTATTAGTAGCAATCTTGGCTTACATGTATCTCTATATTAGTGTTTTAATGGGAGAATTTAACGGGATGCGTCGGGCAGCTGTTTCGCGGAATTTAACGGGAAATAGTGGTTGGCAACGTCAAGTAATTGGTAATATGATTGGTGCTTTATTTATTCGCACTTATGAAAGGGGCGATCGCGTTTATCAAGCAATGTTGGCACGAGGCTATCAAGGAGTACCACCTGTAATTGAGTTACCTTCGGGAGGGAAACGTGATATCTTAGCTTTAACTATAACCCTAATTTTGGCATTATTAGGACAAGCAATTTATTTAGTTTTAAATTAAATTAAATATATCATTCAGTCTGACATTTACAATTCTGCAAATGCACCATAATCCCATTTTCATTGAAAACCTCAGCTACAGTTATCCTGATGGCACAAAAGCACTCAGAGAAATTAACTTAACTATTCAAGCCAATGAAAAAGTTGCCTTAATTGGTGCTAATGGTTCAGGAAAATCTACCTTACAATTACATTTAAATGGTCTGCTTCTGCCACAAGAAGGAGAGGTAACAATAGGGGAATGGATAGTGAATAATCAAAACTTACAAAAAGTGCGAAATTTTGTGGGGTTGGTATTTCAAAATCCCGACGATCAATTATTTATGCCGACTGTTTGGGAAGATGTAGCTTTTGGGCCAATGAATCAAGGTTTGCGCGATCGCGAATTAACCGAAAGAGTCTGGCAAGCAATGGCCGCAGTAAGCATAGATCCAGAACATTATGGCAATAGAAATACTGAGAATTTATCGGGTGGCGAAAAAAAACGAATTGCGATCGCCGGAGTCCTAGCAATGAACCCCCAAGTGTTAGTATTAGATGAACCTTCCGCCCAATTAGATCCCCGTTCTCGTCGCCAATTAATTACTTTATTACAAGGTTTATCCATCACTCAACTAATAGCTACCCATGATTTAGATTTGGCGCTGGAGATTTGCGATCGCACAGTCGTCTTAAGTCAAGGTGAAGTTGTCTTTGATGGTAAAACTGAGCAAGTAATGAGCAATTCTGAGTTCTTAATTCAACATTCTTTAGAAGCTCCTCTGTGCTACAGTCGCCCCTATTGTTTACTTACAGATGCGCCGAGAAAGGTAGCCTCATCCCTTCAAGAACTTACTCCTCATCAACATTAATTCTCATTTAGCTTTAGGATGGCAGAACTTAGCAAAGCTTGGCCAGCTGCTACTCCCCCTCAATTAGTTAAAACAATAGAACAAAATCGCCAAAAAATAACTAGTAATGGTTAACTGGTGATAAGTAATGGATCATGGGGAACGAAAAAATACAATTCCCCTTATCAATTACTCATTATTAATTTATGACTGGTAAGTGTCACTGAAGACTAATGAGAGAACTAGACAACGAAAAAACAATTAGCCTGCTTAACTCGATCATGGAATTTGAATTAGCAGGCGTAGTGCGCTATACTCACTACTCTTTAATGGTAACAGGACAAAATCGGATTCCGATCGTGCAATTTTTCAAAGCCCAAGCCAATGAATCTTTACTTCACTCCCAACAAGTAGGAGAAATTCTCACTGGCTTAGAAGGTCATCCTACCCTGAGAATTGCGCCAATTGAAGAAACCTACAAACATACAGTAAAAGACATTTTGCAGGAAAGCCTCAATCATGAAAAAACCGCGCTAAATTTGTATAAGTCCCTTCTAGAAACAGTACAAGATGCCAGTATTTATCTAGAAGAATTCGCCCGCACCATGATTGGTCAAGAAGAATTACACAACTTAGAAATCAAAAAAATGTTGCGGGATTTTAGCTAGTAACTCAAGTTGCTAGTTATATTTCGTAGGGTGCGTCAGAAGCTTTAATTGAGGGGAAATAGCCCGAAAATTTGCTGTCTGACGCACCCTCCAGAGTACTAAAATCTCCCTTAATTTAAAGATTTCAGGTCTGATGCACCCTTCGCTCGCGCTTTTACAGTCCTAGCTGATTACCACGCTTGTACTGCAAGTAAGCAGCAACAAACAACCCAGCAAGGGTTATTATCACTAAGCCCAGCACAATTCCTGAAAGTAGAGGTTCTACCACGTCAGATCTCCTTGAATGTTAACGATTATTACCTGTATCTCATTATCGTACTAGTGACCGTGACCACCAGTAGTAACCAAGTGTGAAGCAAAAAATAGTCCAAACCTGGTAGGCTAAAGCTGAATCACTTTCGGGAAGCGACCTCTAGCCCCTTGTGTTAGCTTGCCTGAATTGTCTAGAAATCTTAAGCTATGTATATGATTAAAAACATTGTTGGTAAAATTTCACTTTGCTAGGCAACCATGTGGATAAGCAACTTACTAAACCAGAAGCCCTGATTAGACAACTCACCTTATTGGTTCTAGCCCTAGTGCTGGCAATCTTCTTAGGGATGATGATTTTTCATCACTGGCAAATGTCCGATCCATATATTAAGAGTGTTATGTCCCTGACAGGCGATCCAGTTAGGGGTGATGCAATCTTTCAAATGAACTGTGCTGGATGTCATGGTTTACAAGCAAATGGTCGAGTTGGCCCCAGTTTGCAAGGTATCTCCAAGCATAAATCTGAAATTAGCTTAATTCAGCAGGTGATCAGTGGCAAAACTCCACCAATGCCA
>JBAVZX010000372.1:0-2110 GCA_049589015.1 Phormidium sp.
CAGATTTTATACATAGCAATTTTGCTGTTAGTGATTCATCTATTAGTTATTGGTATCAAGGATATTGTCCCCAAACTGGGGATTTATTGAAGTTACCTCGCACGCCATTTGCGGAAGCGATCGCACACAGTTTAATGCAGCAATTAAAGACAGACGATCGCTTTTCCCACGAAGGCAAAATGTATGGCATATTACTTGTAGAATTGCCCAATGGGGAACAAAGAGTTTTAAAAGCTTTTTCGGGACTTCTTAATGGTTTTAGTGTGGTAGAAGGTTGGGCTCCACCGATTCCGGGAAGGGAGGAATTACTAATAGAAGAAAATCGCACTTTAGAGGAATTGTCAGCGATTAAAAATGAATTAATTAGGTTGAAGCAACTCCCGGAAAGAGCAGAGTATGAAATGCTGTTTGGTGAGTTTGAAGAGAAGTTGCGGGAAATGTGCGATCGCCATCAACAAACTAAACAACAACGCCAAAAAAAACGCCAATTTCTCTGCGAAACTCTCACAGGTGAAGCACTTAACCAAGCTTTAGAAGAACTCAATAATCAAAGTCGTTTAGAAGGAATTGAAAAACGACAATTTAAACGCCAAAGAGATGCTGTATTGCAACCAATTAAACAATTAATTACTCAAGCTGATGCTCAAATTCTGGAATTAAAAAAACAGCGTCAAGAATTATCTCGTCAGTTACAAACCCAGATGCACGCGGTTTACTCCTTAACTAATTTTTCGGGAAAATCCCTCACTTTACAACAATTAATCCCTGGAGGTTTGCCCACAGGAACGGGTGATTGTTGCGCCCCCAAGCTGTTACATTATGCTGCATTTCATAACCTGAAACCTTTGGCAATGGCTGAATTTTGGTGGGGGAGAAGTTCTGTTAATGGTGATAAAATAGCTGGGGAATTTTACGGAGCTTGTGTAGAACGTTGTCAGCCATTAATGGGATTTTTGCTATCAGGAATGACTCGCGGAGAACCAGGGAAAAAAGTTGAAATTATTTACGAAGATGAATGGTTAATTGCTGTAAATAAACCTGCGGGATTACTTTCTGTACCTGGACGTTACAGCTATAATCAAGATAGTGTTGTTAG
Source organism: Phormidium sp. (assembly GCA_049589015.1). Lineage (GTDB taxonomy): Bacteria > Cyanobacteriota > Cyanobacteriia > Cyanobacteriales > Aerosakkonemataceae > Floridanema. The sequence continues at coordinate 1,097 of JBAVZX010000372.1, forward strand.
TCGGTTGCGTCAACTGTTACCAGATGGAATGATGCTGACTGCTGTACATCGTTTAGATCAAGAAACTTCGGGAGTTTTGTTGTTAGCACGTCATCGGGAAAGTTATCGCCAATTGAGTCAACAGTTTGAACTAAGACAAGTTCGGAAAGTTTATGAAGCTGTGCTTTCTGGTGTTTTGTTAATTGACAAAGGTGCGATCGAGTTACCACTTTGGGGAGATCCAGAAAATCGCCCGTTGCAGACAGTTAATTGGCAATATGGTAAACCGAGTTTAACTCATTTTCAGGTGATTTCTAGGGAGGGGAATTACACTCGTGTTGAGTTTTTTCCGGTGACAGGACGTACTCATCAAATTAGGGTTCATGCTGCTGATGATCGGGGGTTGGGAATGGTGATTTTAGGCGATCGACTTTATGGCTGTAATGCTAATGCAAATCGCTTACATTTACACGCCAAAGAAATTTGTTTTCACCATCCCCATTTAGGAAAAAGTTTATCTATTCCAGCAAAAACTCCGTTTTGATACTAAATCTTGGGCTGGGCGGGTTTTGATTTCTATATTATTCCTGAGTATGCCCAATTTTTGGCTAAACCCGCCCCTACCTCTTGATATCAATTAAACAGCTACTTGAGAATCTAGTCCGCGCAGGCGGACTTTGTTTGTGTAGCCGCGACTTCAGTCGCCGGGATTTTATGTGCTAATTTGCCTAGTATTTCTAACTTTTTTAAACATGATTAGTATTACTAAGGCGATCGCACTCACCAAAGCAGTAATCCAAATTACAGGGTTATCCAAATGACGCAAAGCAATGGCTACATAAGCCCAAACAAACACTAATGTAAAAGCAACATCTGCTCTTTGGATGGCAACAATTACAGCAATAACTGTAGCAATAATCAGCATAATTGCAGTCCACCCAGTATCATTAATACCCCAACCATCCCAACCAGAAATGTAAAGCGCTGAGGCAATATTTACAATGGTTGCTACGGAAATCCAACCGAGATAAATAC